>JAJYUO010000090.1 GCA_021792485.1 Thermoplasmata archaeon | reverse complement strand
GTCGTCGCGGCATCAATCCCCTCGGCGTCCAACCCCATGATCTCGGCGCACGAGGCGAGAGCCGCGGCGATGATCGCCGCGGTCTTCCGCTCGACGACGCGGAAGTAGTGCTCCTTTCCGACCGACAGCTCGAAGCGTCCGGCTTCCTGGAGGACCTCGCCTTCCACCAGATCGGCACAGGCCTCGCCGCATCGGAGGATCACGGATCGGGGGTACTCGGCCGCCAGTTCGAAGGCCCGCACGAAGAGGTAATCTCCCGTCACGATCGACAACGGGACCCCATAGGCGCGCGGCATCGACGGCCGGCCGCGACGGACGTCGGAATGGTCGATGACGTCGTCGTGCACGAGGCTGGCCGTGTGGATCAGCTGGAAGGCGGCCGCGAGCGCATGGATCCGCTCGGTCGAGTTCGCTCCCAGCGCGCGGTAATAGGCCGCCATCAAGAGCGGACGGACCCGCTTCCCGCCGACTTGGGTCGCGTACTGCGCCGCCTCCGATAGGGTCGCGTAGCGCGCGCCGAGGATCTCGTGGATGCGCCAATCGACTTCCGAGAGGTCCCGGCCGAGCACAGGCAACAGGTCGGTCAGCCGGCCGAGCGGCTCGTTCCCGATCGATTGGGCGACCAGGGTCTCGAACGACGCCTCGGCGCCGTCTCCGGGCGGAGCGCTGCTCATGAAATCCTTCCCATGCGCGCCGGCCAGCGCAGGCGCATCACGTCATCGAGACCGGCCGCCCCGATATAGCGCATTCCCAGCGCCAGCGCGATGTTCGAGCGGGCGACTCGCTCCGTCGCCCGCTGGATCCGGTACCCCCGGGCCAGTGGGGCCGCCAACGCTTCGGTAACCGCGTGGTCGTACTCCGTGAGCGCCGCCCCGTGTTGGACGTGGGCCGCGGCGGCCTCTCCCGCGAGCCACCCGCTGAGCATCGCGGTCGGGATGCCTCCTCCGTTCGTCGCCATGACCAAGTTCGCGGCGTCCCCGGCGAAGAGGACGCGACCGACGCTCAGGCGCTCGGGCGGAGGTCCGATCGGGACCCACCAGCGCGTGCGGTCGTGCGCGGGAGCGAAGTTCGCGCCCCGAACGAACTTATCCAGCAGCCGATCGAGCGAGACGCCGGAGGCGTGGGGGTCGATCCCCAGGCCGACGTTGAGATCGTCGGCGCGCGGGAACGCCCAGGCGTAGCCGCCCGGGGCGACTCGGCCGAAGAACAGCTCGATCTCGTCCCCGAAGGTGGAATCCACCGTCGCGGTGATCATCCGGAACATCTCCCGGGGAGGAGCGTACCCGAGCGAGCGGCCGACGGTGCTCAGGGGGCCGTCGGCCGCCACGATCACGCCCGCCTCCACGCGCGTGCCGTTCGCGAAGCGGACCGTTCCGTCGTCGACTCCCGTGATCCCCACCGGGTGCCGAAGCTCGGCGCCGGCCGCTTCCGCGCGGTAGGCGAGCGCCTTGTCGAACGCGCGGCGCGAGATCGTGTAGCCCGAGAGCGGGAATCGAAAACGATGCCCGAACGGGGAAACGCAGACCATCGCGCGCGTCGCGCGCTGGATCGATTCGGGCGGGATCTCGAATCCTCTCCGGATGAGCGTGGGAGCGTCGAAGAGATCCCCGAGCTCCTCGGGAGTCGGCACGAACTCGCCGCACTGCACGGGATGTCCCAGCTCCGGCCGACGGTCCACGAGGAGGGTATGCGCTCCCGCCCCCGCGGCGGCCCGGGCCGCAGAGGAACCGGCAGGTCCCGCGCCTACGACCACGACGTCGTAGCGCTCCATCGGTTTCCTCCTCCTACAGGCCGAGGTTGACGAAGTGCTGGGCGGCGGCCGCTAGCGGCTGGAGGAGCGGACCCGGATAGATTCCCAGGACGACGATGACGATCGCGATGAGGGCGATGGTCGTGGCGCGAGCGTAACCGATGCCGCCGGCGCGCAGCGCGAGAACCGGCGCCGCCTCCGACGCGGAGCGGTCCGTGCCCGGGGGCGCCGGCAACGCTGGGTCCGGCCCGTCGAAGTACATCACCTTCAAGACCCGCCCATAGTAGAAGACGCTGAGGGCACTGTTGAGCAGTCCGGCGACCGCGAGCCAGATGAAGTACCCCTGCGCTTCGACCGCCGCGCTGAAGAGGACGAACTTCGACAAGAAACCGACCGTCAGCGGGACGCCGGCGAGGCTCAGCAGCATCACCGCGAACGACACGCTCAGCCACGGGTGCCGCTGTCCCATCCCCCGCCAATCCGCGATGAGCGGTCCGACTCCCAGGCTGGCGGCCGCCGCGACGACGAGGAAAGCGCCCGACTTCATGACGACGTGCGAAAAGACCTGGAGGCTCGCCCCCGTGAGGGCCGGCGCCGTGCCGACCGCGATCCCGATGAGCATGTAGCCGGCTTGGCTGATCGACGAATAGGCGAGCATCCGCTTCATGCTCTTCTGCATCAGCGCGAGCACGTTGGCGATGGTCATCGTCACGACCGCTAGGACGCTGAGCACGATCTGGAGGACTGGGCCGAGGGCCACCGGCCCGATCCCGCCGAACCATTGGAACTCCACCGTTCCCCGAATCAGCAGGACAGGACCGAGGAAGACGAGGAAGAACGCGAAGAGCCCTATCTTCTTCGTCCCGCCCGCGAGGAACGCGGAGACGTCGTCGGGCGCGCCGTCGTAGACGTCCACCGCCCAGGCGTGGAACGGGACCAGCGTGATCTTGAACGCGAGGCCCGCGATCAGCAGGCAGTAGCCGATGGCGACGAGGAGCGGGAACCCTCCGCCCCCCAACGCTCCGCTGTTGACCGCGCTGCCCGAGGCTAGGACGAAGAGGTTGGTCGTGCCGTAGGCGCCGTAGAGGAAGGAGGCGCCGAAGAACGACAGCACGGTCGAGAGCGCTCCGACGATGAAGAACTTCATCGCGGCCTCCATCGAGCGCACGTCGCGTCGCGTGTAGGCGACCAAGAGGTAGGACGGGATGCCGACGAGCTCGATCGCGATCAATAGGAAGATGAGGTCGCTCGCGACCGCGACCAGCATCATGCCGAGCGTTGCGAGGAGGATCATGCCGTAGAACACGGCCGCGCCCCGCTCGTGCGACGGCCGACTCATCGAAGCGAGCGCGACGAGGAACGCCGCGATCAGGAAGAAGATCTGGAAGAAGAACCCGAGGCTCGTGAACCAGTACAGCGGCGTGGAGCCCGAGGCCGGGACGGCGTCGATCAGGCTCGTCGGGACCGTCGCGAGGAAGGCGACCGGGGCGAATCCCAGGTCGGCGAAGACGAAGAGCATCGCGAGCAGGATCGCCCCGACCGCGACCGATCCCACGACCTCGATCCGGCGGATCCCGATCGCGTCCAAGAGGAAGACGAGCAGCGCTCCCGCGAGCAGGAGGACCTCGGGAAGGAAGTCGAGCAGCGTCGCGATCAGGCTCATGGAACGCCTCGGATCACAGCGGCCACACTCCGATCGGCGACAGCACGATCCAGTGAACGAGCAGGTCCGGCAATATTCCGAAGAGGACCGTGAACGCGATCAGGATCCCCATGGCGATCACCTCGAGTGCCGGCAGATCGTGGACCGGGTTCGGGATCCCTTTCGGAGGTCCGAACAGGACGCGCTGCATCATCCAGATGTAGAAGCCGGCGGTGACGACGAGGACGACCAGGGGGATCAGCACCCAGTAGGCCAGCGCCTGCCAGGTGGCGAGGAGCGCAGTGAACTCGGCCGGGAAGCTGATGAGCGCCGGAAGCCCGAGGGACGCAAGGCTCCCGATCATGATCGCCGTCGCTAAGCGGGGCGTGGCGCTCGCGGTCCCGCCGAGGCTCGGGATGTCGCGCGTTCCGTAGATGTGGTGCGTGCTCCCCGCGGTCATGAAGAGGAGCGCGCTCACGATGCCGTGGGCGAACATCAGGAACAGGGCGGCAACGAGTCCGAGCTCGCTGTTCAGCGCGATCGCGAGCAGGACGATGCCCATGTGGTTGATGGAAGAGTAGGCGACCATCCGTTTCAGATCGCGTTGGCTGAGCGAAAGGACCGAACCCCAGATGATCGAAGCGAACGCGATGACGAGAAGGATCGGGGTGTCCGTGTGGAAGCCGTTGGGGACCACCTCCACGCCCCACCGGATCAGTCCGTAGGCTCCGAGCTTGAGCAGCAACCCGGCGAGCAGCACCGACCCGCCGGTGGGCGCCTCGACATGCGCGTCGGGCAGCCACGTGTGGAACGGGACGACCGGGAACTTGACCCCGAATCCGAAGAAGAGCGCGAGGAACAGGAATGCCGGCACGACCCCCGTGAGGGCGGGCTCGGCCGCATAGACCGCCGCGAAGTCGAGCGAGGCGGCGTGGGAGTAGAAGGCGAGGGCCAAGAGGCCGACAAGCATCACGATGCTCGCGACGTGGGTGTAAACGAAGAACTTGATCGCCGCGTAGCGGCGGTTCGGGCCCCCCCAGTAGCCGATGATGAAGAACATCGGCACGAGGACGGCCTCCCAGAACAGGAAAAAGAAGAGGATGTCGAGCGCGACGAACACCCCGAAGCAGCCGAGGCACGTCAGGAGCACGAGGCCGAACCACGCGGCGGGACGGTTCTGCTCGTTCCACGTGTAGAGGACGGTCGCGATCTGGAGGATCCCCGTCAGGAGGATCATCACCAAGGAGATCCCGTCCACGCCGACGGTGTAGTTGATGGTGAGCCAGCCGATCGAGATCCACGCGTGCGACTCGTAGAAGGCGAACTGCGGGATCCCATGGAGCAGTCCTGGCCACGCGTAGCCCGAGAACAGGATGCCGATCTCGAGGAGGAAGAGGGCGGACGTCCCAAGCGCGACCCAACGCGCATAGCGCCCGGCGAGGAACGTGGCGACCGTCCCGACGGCGAGCGAGGCAAGCGTGAGGCTGATCAGGGGAACGCTCATCGGCTACCCTCCTCCCAGCTTTGAGACGAGCCACGGGGCGACGAACAGCACGATCACGAACAACGCGATCAGTCCCGCGATGACGTACGCCGCGTAGTCGGAGACGACCCCGGTCTGGATCTTCCGCAGCCGCTGCGACAGGGCGGAAAACGTGCGCTCGAAGCCGCGTACCGTGCCATCGATGACGAACCGGTCGACGAAATCCGCGCCGCGTGCGACGGTGTAGGCACCGGTGCCGGCGATCCAGTCGTACCCGCGCT
>JAJYUO010000089.1 GCA_021792485.1 Thermoplasmata archaeon | reverse complement strand
TTATTAGTGCCAGCGAATGCGCCGCCACCGCCACCACCGGAACCCTTTGTGCCACTGGATGAATATGCCTGCGCTGTGCCGCCGCCGCCGCCGCCGCCCCTACAATAAATCGTCGCGGCGGAGACGCCCGCCTCACCGGCGCGCGATCACGAAGCGGTGCGGGAACAGGAAGCGGTCGAACCAACCCGGTCGCGGGGCAGGAAGAGGTGGACATCGCCGAACTCGTGCCAGCGGTACCCCCGGTCGACGGCGGTGCGATAGGCCCGACGCACGACATCCGCGCCGGCCACGGCGTAGAGGAGCGCGAGGTGCGTGGTCGCCGAATCGTGGAACCCGGTCAGCAACCCGTCGAACGACCGGGGCGGTCGTCCGGGCCGCACGTAGACCCGCGTGAATCCCCGGCGAGAGACCAGCCGGTGCCCGTCCCACGCGGACTCGAGCGCCCGTACGACCGTCGTTCCCACCGCGATGACGCGTCCGCCGCGCGCGTGCGTCGCCTCGATCGCCCGGACCGTTCTCTCGGGGACGTGGAACGGTTCGGGGTACAGCACGGCCTCCTCGACCGTCGGGGTCGTGAGCTCGAGGCTCGAGACGCCCGTGTGCAGAACGATCGGCGCCCAATGGACCCCCCGGGCGGCGAGCGCATCGAGGACCGTCGCGCTGAACGGGCGCCCGGCGCTCGGCATCTCCGCGCTCCCCGGGACTTGGGCGAAGACGGTCTGGTAGCGTTCGAGCGGATAATCGCGGTCGAGGTAGCCGTATCGGATTGGGCGGCCCGTCGCCGCCATCGCCCGCTCGATCGGTCGGCTCGGTGCGAGGAACCAAAGGCGCGGGATCCCCGGGTACTCGGCGACGACCCTCGTCGGAACCCCGGCCAGGTCGAACGTAGCGCCGGCGGCGAGGGGGAGCGGACCCGGGCGGGCATCCGACCACCGGGGCTCGGCGAGCCAGAGCCGCTTCGAGTACCGGGTCGATAGGTGGACGCGGAACGGACCGGCCTCGCCGTGGGCCGGCAGCGACGCGGGAACCGTTGCGCTCGCGTTGACGACCAGGAGATCGCCCGCCGCGAGGAGCGACGGCAGGTCCCGGAACCGGGCGTCGCGATCCCCGCGCGCGTCGCTGACGAGCATCGCGACCTCGTCGCGCGCGAGTCCGCGATCCTCGGGCGGGCGGGTAGCGTCGAGCGCGCTCGGGCGGTCGAAGAGGAGTTCCTCGCGCTTCATCCCCGGACGCCCCAGAGCTCGGCCTGCGCTTGGAGCCGCTGTCCCCTCACAGCCGTCGGCTCCTGGTGGAACAGCCAGGCCCAGAACGGCACCGTCACCTCCGGCAGCGGACGGTCCGAGATGTCTTCGCCCGGGAATGCCGCCTGGTGCATCGCCGTCCTCAGGTCCCCCGGATCGACGCTCACGACGCAGATTCCCTCGTCCGCGAGCTCGTTCGCAAGGGTGAGGCTCACCAGATCGAGCGCGGCCTTGCTCGCTCCGTATCCGCCCCAGCCGGGATAGCCGCCGCGCGCGGCGTCGCTCGAAACGTTCACGACCCACCCACGAGCGCGCGCGAGCGCGCCCCGGAGTGCCTGGACCAGTGCGAGCGGCGCGACGACGTTCGTCTCGAGCACTCGGCGCAGCTCCGCGAGCGGGTAGTCGGCCAGCGCCGGCAACGGCGACGGGCCGAGCTCGCTCGCGTTGTTCACGAGCAGGTCGAGGCCGCCCCATCCGGCCACCGCCCGGGAGAGCCGATCCCGGTGAGCGGGATCGGTCACATCTCCGGCCAGGGCGACGACGCGGGCGTCCAGCCGCCGGAGCGCATCGGCCGCTGCCGTGAGTTCCGCCTCGCCGCGGGCCGTGATCAGGATCTCGTATCCCTCGCCGGCCAAAAACCGGGCGATCGTCGCTCCCAAGCCTCGGCTCGCCCCGGTAACGAGCGCGCGACGCGAGGTCACCATCGGCCCTCCCGCTCCCGGATCCAGAAGCGACAGACCGGGTCCCCGGCGACAACCCGGTGGCTCACGCCCACCCGAGCCCGCAGGAGACTCTCGAACATACGGCGCTCGATGTCGCACGCCTCGGGGTACTCTCCCACGAGCGCGAGGATAGGGCAGTTGTGCTCCCGGAGCTCGACCGCTCCCCGGCGGCGCACCCCGACCTCGGCCATGTATCCTCCCTCGGAGCGAATCGTCGCGAGACGATCGACGCGCTCGGACAATCGCTCGGCTCCGATTCGGCTCCGGTTCCGATCGGCGAGATCGTGCGCGCGCTCTTGGAGGAGCTCGAGAACGGCGGGCCGACCGAGGCGCCGCTCGATGAAGCCAAGTGCGGCCCGGGAGACCTCGGAATAGCCCTGGGGGAAGAGTTGGGTCGACCGAGGCGAGAGTCGGAAGCACACCGGGGGTCGGCCGACCGCGCCCCGCTGGAACGAACGCTCCACCCATCCTTGGGATTCGAGCCGTTCGAGGTGGGTGAGCGCGGCTGTCTTGCTGACCCCGGCCGCGCGCGCGATATCGGCAAGGCTCGTCGATCCGTGCTGTTTCAGATGAAGGAGAATCGCGTGCTTCGCCCCGGCGAAACCGTGGGTCGCCCGACCTTCTTCGGCGGTCATCGACTCGGCTACGTCCCCCCAATTTATACAGCATTTCGTTCACAAACATGAGAAACTCCGTAGGGCCCGGAACACCGTTATCGCCCATCCCGGCCGTAGGGGCGCATGTGGGGCGCGGTGGGAGCGTCGACGACCGCACCCGCACGTGCGTGCGACCTCCCCCGTTGGTCCGACTTCCCCGGGCCGGGGACGAGCTCGAGTACTCCACGCGTTCGATCGGCTGGTCGTCAGACGGACGAACGCTCTGGCGCGTGTGGGGCACGGCGGATCGGCCGTGGGTGGTCGGCGTCTCGGTCCACGGCCGACGATGGCACATCGAGGCCCGGGGCGCCAGCTCGAGCGCGTCGCGTTCCGCGGTCCGAGAGATGTTCAGCCTCGATCACGACCTCTCCGCCTTCTATCGACTGGTCCGCCACGAGGCGGTGCTTCGGGGATCCGAGCGATCGTTCCGCGGGTTGCGGCTGCCCCGGGATCCGTCGTTGTACGAGTCGTTGGCCCACGCGATCGTCGGACAGCAGCTGTCGGTACGGGCCGCCGACACGTTGTGGCAGCGCGTCCTCCGGGCAACGAACGCCTACGTGAGGGTCGGCGATCTCCGCCTCTCCCGTGCCCCTCCGCCTCGCGAGATCCGGCGGCTCGGACCGACCGGTCTACGGAGCCTCGGGCTCAGCCGCGCCAAGTCGCGCGCTCTCTCCTCGCTCGCGGAGGGCGAGATCGAACGACGCTTCGACGCCGGGGAGTTTCGGCGCCTAGGCCGGGAAGAGGCGATCGCGCGGCTCGACGCCGAGCCGGGGATCGGGCGATGGACTGCCGAGAACGCTCTGGCGCGAGGTACGGGTCGCACGGACCTGTTCATCGCGGGGGACCTCGGGCTCCGCGTGGCCCTCGCGCGCTACGGCGTTCTACCTCGCGATGCCCCGGAGGAGGCGGCGCGGGCGTGGGCGGACGAGCACTACCCGGGGTGGGGGAGCTACGCCACGCTGTATCTCTGGCGGAAGCTCGTCCGAGACTACCGTGCGAAGAAGACGCCCGGTGGTTGAAGGGTCGCGCGCACGCTCGGGACGGTGCCGTCCCCTCGCGGCGATGTTGCGCGACCCTTCGGGGTGGTTTGCGGCGAGACCATCGGTCGTCCGGGTATTTCAACCGCCGACGAAGAGGGGATGGAACGCTCCTGTCGGAGGGCGTTTCGTTCAGTGCGATCGGTGGGTTCCTGTATCGGGGATGACGATCCGTGGGAGCTCGCCCTCGATGACGGGCGTAGGCCGGGAGGCGGGTGCGTGGGTACGCGCCGCGTTGCGCGGCACCAGCCAGCGTTCGCCCCAGAGACGCAGTTCGCGGGTCGCCGGGGCGAGGCTGAGCCCCATTTCCGTGAGCGAGTAGGTTACCGAGAAGGGACGGGTACTGATGACGTGGCGCTGCACCACGCCTTGGCCCTCGAGGAACTTGAGCGTCGCGCTCAGGGTCTTCGCGTTCAATCGAGGGCTCGACTTGAGGATCTCACTGAATCGCTGGGGGCCCTCGAGCAAGCGGTGGACGATGGCGAGCCGCCACTCGGTACCGATCACTCCTACGGCGGCCAGCACCGGGCAAAGAGCGCGGCCCTGGCCGTCGCACGTCTCGCCTTCACGAGGGTCTTCGGCGACCATGCCACGGTTCCGTGAGCGCTCCATGGGTCTCATCGCACGTGAAATGGTTGAAAGGGTTCTTATAGTTACCTAATGGTAGCCGATTACCTCATGTAATCGAATTTCCCTAAGATAGTGAATCAGGCCCCGCTGCGCTCTCCGACCGAGCGTACCTTTTTGCGGGCCGCGACCTCCCTCGCTTGGCCATGCCTGCCCGTCGTCGTGATATCGAGATCTCGGTCGAGCGGGCAATCGACCGCGGAGGAGCGGCCGGAGAAGGCATCGTCCGACTCTCCGAGCGACTCGAGTTTGATGAGGGGGCGGACGGGCCGCCGGCCTCCGCGATCCAAGAGGCCTTCGCGCGCCTCCGCCGGGCCGCCGCGGCCCTGGGCGTCGGCGAATCGCGACCGGACCGATCGATCGAGGAACTCGTGGAGACGTACCGACCCCGTCAACCCGAGTTGCTCGACCTGCTCCGCGAAGACGGGGAGCTCACGACGACGGAGTTCGAGCGATTGCGCGCCCATCTCGAAACGACCGGGACGGTGACGCCGGGCGCTTCGACGTCGCCGTCGGTCGGGTCCGCGGCTGCCGTCGAACGACACTCCACCGGGCCGCCGCAGGCGGCCCGCAGCGTCGAGGCCCTGATCCGGCAGTATCGGATCGAGTCCCTTCGACAGGCCGGGATCATCCGCGCTCGGCGCGAGATCTCCTTCGACGAGTACATGTCGCTGAAGCGGCACTTCGAATCGCTGACGCCGCGAACTTTGTGACCCCGGGCCGACGGTCTACCGGCGTCGTCTCACTTGGAGGCGCCGGTCTCGTCCGCCGGGAAGAGCGCGAGAACCAAGTGACCCACGTCGGTGACCGCGGGCTCCATGGGGACGGCGCGCGCGCGGCCCGCATGGCGGGAGAACTCGGGGTTCCCCGGCTTGCCGATCACGGCCCCCGCCGGAAACCCGGAAGCTCCGAGCGCTCCGGCCGTTCGGAAGATGCCCACGCTCAGCTCGCGCCGGCGCACGCGTCCTTCGGCGTGTCGGAGGAACC
>JAJYUO010000088.1 GCA_021792485.1 Thermoplasmata archaeon | reverse complement strand
ATACCTGTACTACCTCGGCAAGGACGGGTACCTGTGGAAGACGCCGACCAAGCTGAACAAGTCCGGGCGCAAGGGCAAGGTTGGCACGGAGAAGATCACGCGCCAGGCCGGCTACATGTACTTCCTCGACAAGAAGGGGTACATCGCCCGCGCCCGGATGAAGAACGCCTGAACGGCTCGACGACCTTTTCCCGGGGCCGTTCCGGACGGAGCGGCCCCGGCGACATTCCGTTTCGGGTGCGGCGATCGCTTCGATCATCCGTCCCGGTCGTGAGTCCGTGCGCCGGGCGGGGCCGGTCGATGGGCGAAGGCGGCGGTCCTCGCACGCGCGGGCGCCGCGGCACCGTTGTTCTCCCATGGCGATAGGCGAACGGAGAGACTGGGGCGGCCACGCCGATCGGAAGCGGTGGCCGGGGACTTCGGGCGGAGAGCGTTCTCCGTGGGGGCACGGGTGGACGGCTTCCCGTCCGTTCCGGCCGACGCCACGACCCGTGCCCCCTGATCCGGCAACGGAACCGCCACGAGAAATCACCGAACCGGATCGAACGAGACCACTGTGGGGCGGTGATCGATCGGCGCATGTCCCCTCGCGGGCGGAGTCGACGGCCGCGTCGTGGCCCGACGGAGCCGACGCGTAGCTCGTGGTCGAGCGACGGCACCGACTTAGGTACCGTGCGCCGCACGGCTCGACGGATCGACCGTCTGGAGCTCGAGCCGGCCGGGCCCTTCGACATGCAGCGCCTCGAAGCTCATCGCGTGGCCGGTCAGACCGCCGCCGAGAGCCTGGTTGAATGCCCGCAGGCCGACCGTCGGATCCTTGCGCAGGAGCGCGCCGTGGTCGATTTGCATCGCCTCCCCCGGCTTGAGATCGAAGCCCAGGATGTTGCCGTGGCCGTGATAGGCAACGCGACCCGGTCCGGTGAGCCGGTCCATCCAGAAGCCGATCATCCGTCCGATCCGTCCCGTGCCGGGAACATACGAGGTCGTGTACTGCACGGAGTTGGAGGCGAGGAGAAGTGAGTGCTCCGCGACGTCGACGGTCTGTCCCGGCGCGAGGTCGAGGACCCGCACCTCCCCCGGCGAGAATCGGCTGAGCGCGACGTACCCCGGTCCCTCGTAGACATGCAGAAAGAATGGGAGCCCCCCGATCATCGTGTGCCGAAGCACCTGTCCGGCTCCGCCCTGCGTGAACGCCCGCACCCCGAACCTCACGCTCGGATCGCAATAGACCATCAGACCGGCCTCGCTGAAGATCTCCTCGCCGGCAGCCAGCTGGACCAGCGCCGCGGGGACGAACTCGCCCTGGACCGTGATCTCCATCCGGGTCACACTCCGCTGTGCACGAGGATCGCTCCCGGTCCGACGACATCCAAGACCGGCTGCGCGGTGGGAACGCCGAGGGCCGCGGCATTCTGACGCCAGCCGACCTGCACGGTGTTGGTCGGGGTTGTCATCAAGAGGCCCTCGGGGGTGGTCCGGATCGCCTCGCCGGGGGAGAGCGTGAACGACAGGATGTTGCCGTACGACTGGAAGACGATCGTGCCCGGCCCGGTCAGCTGGTCGGCGAAAAGATACTCGATCTCCCGATCGTTGCCGCGCTGCACGACCCACTGGGCGAGGACCGTCGGGTAGTACTGGACGGTCTCGTCAAAGCAGATGAGGTGCCCGGACCGCAGGCGGACGACTTGGCCCGGCGCGAGATCGAGGATCCGCACCTCGCCGGCCTTGTCCCGCGAGAAGGTGACGTTCCCCGGGCCCTCGAACTCGGCGAGGTAGTATTCCTCCTCGCTGTCGCCGCGGGCGCTCATGCCCATTAGATGGGCCCGGCTCACGCCGAGCTGCTTGAGCGTCTTGCGCGCGACCTTGACCGGGCCGTCCATGTGGAGCATGATCTCGTGCTGGGCCAGGATCTTCTCGCCCGGTCGCAGCTGGACGAGGACCGCGGGCGTGATCGCCCCGACGGTGTCCGCCTTCACGGCGCCCCCTTCTCGGAGGAGGCGACGTCGAGCGAAAACGTGCCGCCGCAGTACTCGCACTTCGCAACCCCCCCGGAGATGTTGCGACCTTCGATCGCTGCGCCGCACCGGCGGCACTTGAGGTCCTGCAACGACGCGCGGCTGATCGTGACCTCGGTCCGTTTCTTGACGAACTCCTCCGGGATCGGCATCGCTCGTTCCTCTCTCAGCTGTGTGGCTTCTTCGGGTCGACGCTCTGGAGAGCGACCTTACCCGGACCGATCAGCTCCAGGACTTCGTAGGCTTCCATCTTGCCGAGCAGACCGCTCCCGAACGGAAGGTTCAGCGACCTCGCCTGGACGCTTCCGCTCTTGAACAGGAGCGCGCCGTAGTCGCAGGTGACCTTCTCCTGAGGACTGAGCGTCATGGAGATGATGTTGCCGTACCCGTGGAGCGCGATCTTCCCCGGACCGGTCAGGCGGTCCATCCAGAACCCGACCATCCGACCGAGCCGGTGAGTCCCTTGCACGTACTCCATGGCGTAGGGGATCCGGTTCTCGGCACACAGGAGCGAGCCTTCCGCGACGTCGAGCACTTCGCCCGGCCCGAGCTCGATGTCTCGAATCTCGCCGACCCCGTCCCGGGAGAAGGAGACGCTGCCTGGACCGGTGAACTCCGACAGGAAGAACGGGATGCCGCCAACGGTGGTACGCTTCAGCGTGGAGAGCGCGCCGCCCGAAGCGATCGTCTTCCGACCGACGGTCACCGTCGGATCCATGTAGAGCATGATGCCGTGCTCGCAGTAGACCGACTCGTTCGGTGCCAGCGTCGCGAGGACCGCGGGTACGACGCCCTTGAGGGTCTCCAGCTCCACGAACGTCCCCGAACTCGACCCACGCGCACGACCCGTATTATTTCATCGCGCGAGCCGGCAGAGCAGCTCGCTCCCACAGGGCGCCGGCGTCGAGAGTCGTCCGCCGATCGCGCTCGCAGGCGACGGCGCGACGGTCGGCCACCGGGCCCTCTCGAGCCACGTCGCCGCCGACCCCGCAGAGCGTGGACGGAGGCTCCTTTGTCACGTTCCGGACACGAATCCCGTGTCTGAGTCCGCGCGTCGGCCCGGGGAGGGCGGGGCTACATCGGCGTCCCCAAATACTAGAACGAGTCTTCGAGCGTTCGGAGGATTCACGACGGGTGTCCGACCACGTGGCGCCCGCGTTCTATCGACCCATCGCCGAAGCTGAAACGCCCTCCTTCCGAGAGCGTTCCGGCAGGTCCACGACGGCGTCTTAGAGCGGCGGCGCCTCGTCGGTTCTGGGACTAGCACGGTGCCCCGACCTGTTCCGACGTCCTCCACCAAGAGGCCCCATGGCTGCATCGAAAAAGCGCGCATCCCCTGTGTCCATCGCGGAAGAGGCGAGCCCTTCGGCTCGCACCTACGGGGAG
Organism: Thermoplasmata archaeon; assembly: GCA_021792485.1. Classification (GTDB taxonomy): domain Archaea; phylum Thermoplasmatota; class Thermoplasmata; order Lutacidiplasmatales; family UBA184; genus Lutacidiplasma. The sequence continues at coordinate 1,873 of JAJYUO010000088.1, read as the reverse complement.
GAACCGATCCCCGTCCCGCGCCTCGTGCCGAAGGGCAAGACGGCGTTCGACACCGTCACGTGGCGGTCGCATGACGCGCTGATCAAGAACGCGGAGGGCAAGGTCATCTTCGAGCAGAAGGGGATCCGCGCTCCGGCCGACTGGTCGGATACCTCCGTGAACATCGCGGCGTCGAAGTACTTCCGGATCGTCCAGGGCCGCCGGGAGTCCAGCGTCGACGGGATGATCCGACGGGTCTGCCACTGGATCGCGCAGCAAGGGCTCGCGCTCGGCTACTTCGACGTTCCCGAGGAGGCGACGACCCTCGAGGAGAGCCTCTCCTACCTGATGGTCCACCAGATGGCGGCGTTCAACAGTCCCGTCTGGTTCAACGTCGGGGTCCGGGAGCCGCCCCAGTGCTCCGCGTGCTTCATCCAGTCGGTCACCGACGACATGGACTCGATCCTCGCCCTCGCGACGAGCGAGGGCCGCCTGTTCAAGGGCGGCAGCGGCACCGGGACGAACCTCTCGGCCCTGCGGGGCAGCCACGAGCACCTCTCGGGCGGCGGGATCGCGAGCGGGCCGGTGTCGTTCATGCGGGCCTTCGACGCGATGGCCGGCGTCATCAAGTCCGGCGGCACGACCCGCCGCGCGGCGAAGATGGTGATCCTGAACATGGACCACCCGGACATCGAGGAGTACATCGACTGCAAGGTCAAGGAGGAGGACAAGGCCCAGGCCCTCATCCGCGAGGGATACAGCCCGAACTTCGACGGGACCGACCCCAACAGCGCCTACGCATCGATCGCGTACCAGAACGCGAACCACTCGGTCCGCATCCCCGACGCGTTCATGGAGGCGGTCCTCCACGACCAAGAGTGGAAGACGATCAACCGGACCGACCACGCGGTGGCGGGGACGTACCGCGCCCGTGAACTGTGGCGCAAGCTCGCCTACGCCGCATGGCGCTGCGGCGACCCCGGCGTCCAGTTCGACGATATCACGAACGACTGGCACACCAGTCCGATGTCCGGCCGGATCAACGCGTCCAACCCGTGCAGCGAGTATCTGTTCCTGGACGATACGGCGTGCAACCTCGCGTCGATCAACCTGATGAAGTTCCTCGATGCGAAGGGGCGGTTCGACGTCGAGCTCTTCCGGCGCGCCGCGCGCACGATGATCGTCGCGATGGAGATCCTCGTCGACGCGTCGAGCTACCCGACTGCGTCGATCGCCCGGAACTCCCACGACTACCGGCCGCTCGGACTCGGATTCGCGAACCTGGGCTCGCTCATCATGCACTATGGGTTCGCCTATGACTCCGATCCCGGACGGACTCTCGCCGGTGCCGTCTCGGCGCTCCTGTCGGCGGAGGGATACCACACGAGCGCGGAGATCTCCAAGCGCATGGGACCGTTCTCGGGATTCGACAAGAACCGCGCCCCGATGCTCCGCGTGATGGGCAAGCACGAGGCCGCCGCCGAGCGGATCCCGCTCAACGACGACCGCCTGACGCCGATCGTCAACGCCGCGGTCGACCGTTGGCACGATACGAAGAAGGCGGGCGAGCTCTGGGGCTACCGTAACGCCCAGATCTCCGTCATCGCCCCCACCGGGACGATCGGCCTCCTCATGGGATGCGACACGCTCGGGCTCGAGCCCGAACTCTCGCTCGTGAAGGTGAAGAACCTCGTCGGCGGCGGCGTGATGAAGATGGTCAACCGGACCGTCCCGGATGCCCTTGCGAGCCTCGGGTATTCGGAGAACGAGGTACGGGAGATCGTGAAGTACGTCGAGGAGAAGGGGACGATCGAAGGGGCCCCGGGGCTCGACCCGGAGGATCTTCCCGTCTTCGATTGCGCCCTCGCCCCGCAGGGCGGCGACCGCACGATCG
>JAJYUO010000087.1 GCA_021792485.1 Thermoplasmata archaeon | reverse complement strand
GTGCGGCCCCAGATCCGCGACGCCGTCTTCCAGTGCGTCCTGTGCCGGGTCGAGTTCCACGAGCCGCAGGACGACGCATCGCTCGTCTTTCGAGAACCGCTCGAGTGTCCGGAGAGCCAGGGCGGGTGCGGGAAGCCCGTTGGGCGCACGCGGTTCCGCCTGATTCCGGAAAAGTCTACCTACGTCGATTCCCAGCGGATCGAGGTGCAGGAGAGCCCGGAGTCGCTCCGCCGCGGCGCGCATCCGCAAGGGCTTGCCGTGTTGCTCACGGAGGATCTCGCGGGCCGGGTGATCCCGGGGAACCGGGTCGTCGCGAACGGAATCCTACGCAGCTTCCAGCGGGCCTCCTCCGGTCGGACCGGGCCGGTCCGCAGCACGACCTTCGACCTCATGCTCCTCGGGAACTCTCTCGAGTCGAAGGCGGTTTCCCTCGAGGAGGTCGAGCTCACCGATGAGGAGGAACGTCTCGTCCGCCAGTTCGAAGGGGATCCGACCGCCGTCGACAAGATCGTGCTTTCGCTTGCGCCCACGATCAAGCAGATGGACCAGGAAAAGGAGGCGATCGCGCTCCAGCTGTTCGGCGGGGTGGAGAAGCGGCACCCGGACGGGATCAGAACGCGGGGCGACATCCACATCCTGTTGATCGGGGACCCGGGAACGGCGAAGAGTCAGCTGCTGCGCTACGTCGCGGAGGTCGCGCTGCACGGCATCTACACGCGCGGCAAGGGAGCGACCGCGGCCGGTCTCACGGCGGCGGCCGTGAAGGATGACTTTGCCGGAGGTCGCTGGGTCCTCGAAGCCGGCATGCTGGTCCTGGCGGACGGCGGCATGGCGGTCGTCGACGAACTCGACAAGATGACCCCCGAGGACCGCTCGGCGATGCACGAGGCCCTCGAACAGCAGACCGTCTCGATCGCAAAGGCCGGGATCACCGCGACGCTCAATGCGCGATGTGCGGTCCTCGCCGCCGCCAACCCGAAGCTGGGTCGCTTCAACCCGGAGAAGTCGTTCGGCGAGCAGGTCGACCTTCCCCCCACCCTCCTCTCTCGATTCGACGTGATCTTCTCGATCCAGGACCGACCGGAACCCGACCGGGATCGGCTGCTCGCGAACCAAATCCTGACCTCGCACCAGGAAGGCGTTCCCGAGGGGCCGGGGCTCGGCGTCGCCGATCGGGCGGCCCGCTCGGCACCGTTCTCGCCCGAGTTCCTGAAGAAGTACATCGCCTACGCCCGCCAGCGCGTCACGCCCCAGCTCTCCGGAGAGGCGCTCAAGGTGCTCGAAGACTTCTACGTCCGGGTCCGCCGACAGGGCGAAGGGTCGGGAGCTCCGGTCCCGATCACCGCGCGCCAGCTCGAGGCGCTCATCCGTCTCTCCGAGGCCGCCGCCCGCGCCCGGCTCTCTCAGACCGTGAGCGTCGAGGATGCCCAGCGCGCGATCCGCGTCGTGGAGAACTTCATGTCCCGGGTCTCGAAGGACGAGGAGGGTCGGCTCGACGTCGATCTCGTCATGACGGGCCACAGCGCGAGCCAGCGCGAGCGGCTCGAGACGCTTCTGACGATCATGCGTACGCTCATGGAACGACCGCAGGGGTCGTTCACCCTCGCCGAAGTCCAGGAGGAAGCGAAGAAGTCCGCCGGTATCGAGTACCAGCGGACCGAGGCGCTCTTCTACGTCTTGCGAAACCAAGGGGAGATCATGGAACCCCAGCCGGACGTCTGGCAGCTTGTCCGGTTCTGAAGGGAGGCTCGATACCCCGGTCATCGGGGGCGCGCCGATATATGCGGGTCGTTGGCTCTCGATCCTGCCATGGCCGAGCCGAAGGGGGCGATCGTCATGCGGATCCACCGGATCCGTTCGGAATTCGTCGTCGCGGCGTGCGATGCCGAGCTGGTCGGCCGGGACGTTCCGGTCGGCTCGAGCGGCCGAAAGGTGCGGATCAGCGAGCAGTTCTACGGAGAACGCCGCGTCACGTCCGAGGAGCTCCTCTGGGCCCTCGCCCGGGCCACGACGGCGAACCTTCTCGGGAGCCGCGTGACCCGCCTCGCGCGCGACGCGGGCTACGTCGACGACGGGTGTACCGGCACGCTCGGAGGCATCCCCCACGCCGAGATCTTCTCGATGAGTCCGTAGCGGGTAGTGATGTCGGCGGACCGAGAGTTCTGCGTCGTCTGCGGCCGCACCGGCCGGGTCCTGACGGACGGACTCTGCGCCGACTGTGCGGCCCAACGGACGAGACTGATCACGCCGCCCGGCCTCGGCGTCGTAACGATGTGCCCCACATGCGGCGCGCGCAAGACCGGGTCCCGGTGGGACCGCGAGGGTGCGAGCCGCCTGCTCACGTCGGAAGACCTGACGCCGCTCCTTTACATCCATCCCGAGGTCGGCGTTCGTGCGGTCCGCTGGGAGGAGACCCAGCGAAGCGGTCTCCTCTACCACTTCCACGGCACGGCGCGCCTCCGGTTCCGGGGCTCGGAACGGGACCACGAGGTCGAGCTGACCGTGAAGGTCGAGCATCGGACCTGCCCGGCCTGCTCGCGCAAGAGCGGTCGTTACTATACCGCAGTTCTCCAGCTGCGCGGTCCTGAGAACGCACGTCGCGGAAAGGCGACGGTGCTGCGCGCGCGACTCGAGCGCCAGTGGGAGGAACTGATGACCGAGTCACGAGCGGACTGGCGCCAGGCGATTAGCTGGCGGGAGGCCCTTCCCGAGGGTTGGGATTACTACGCCGTCGACACGCTCGCGGCCCGTTCGATCGCGCGGCTCGCAAAGCAGCGGCTCGGGGCAACGGTGAAGGAGTCCGCCACGCTCGTCGGACGGAAGGACGGCGCGGACGTCTACCGCGTCACCTTCTGCGTGCGCCTCCCGTCGGTCCCCTAGGGACGCCGGGACCTCCGTGCGCGGGGGCTATGTACCTGCGAAGCTCGCGCACGTCGGCCGGAAGATGTCGGTCGACATCGATGAGGCAGACGCGGAGACGGCGAAGCTCGGCGGTCTTGGGATCTACTTCGTGCTCTCGGCCGTGACCGGTGAGGGCCTCGAGGTGAGCGTGTACGATGGAAGCCCTTCGGACCTCGCGGAGTTGCGCGCCGCCCTCGAAGAGGCGCTCGGCCAGAAGCATCAGATCGTTCTCCTCCGCAGTGAGGCGCCCGAAGCCATGAGCGTGCGGTGGTCCGTTCTCGATCCTCGGAAGACGCTGGCGAACCTTCCGACCCGCGGTCCGTGAGGGTTCGGGGCTTGGCCCGGCCCTCTCCACAGTGGAACAATACGCTTAAGAGTCGAGCCCCGCTCAAAGCCGTCGGTATCGGGTCATGGCGAAAGGCGGGATCTTGCGGCGTCACCACGGGGCAGACACACTCGAAGAGGGATCGTTCCTCGATTTGGGCGCTCTTTCGTTTGACGACGCGGACTCGGCGCTCGGAGCGAAGGGCAACGTCCGGATGGCCGAGGTCCTTCGCCTGGACGACATCCACACCTACTCGAAGCTGACGTATCAAGGGGACATCGTCATTCTCGACTACACCTCGATCTCCAATGATGCGACGGCGGTGAAGCGCATGAGCGCCGACCTACGGAACATCGTCCGGGACACGGGCGGTGACGTCGCGGGAATCGCGAAGAATCTCCTGTGCGTTACCCCCGCGGGGATACGGATCGATCGCCAGAAGCTGCGGCCGACGCTGTAAGCGTTCGATTCCGCCATGCGGCTGTCGCTGGTTCCCGACGCCGCGGCTGCCGTCACGGCCGACGCGCTCGTGAGCGGGCTCTGGGAAGCGGAAACCCCACAATCTTTGCTGCCCCGCTCCCTCGCGGAGATCGACCGATCGACGGGAGGAGCGATCTCGGCGGCTTGGCGCAACGGCGAGTTGAAGGGCCGCCGCAAGGAGATCGTCGTCTTCCATCGGACGTCCGGCGGATCCCGAATTCTCCTCGTGGGTCTCGGTCCCCGGGCGGCGCACGACGCCGAGCGGGTTCGGCGGGCGGCCGCCGAGGCGATTCGGGCTCTCGCCGGGCGAGGGGTGACCACCGCCGCGTACGACGCGCGTTCGTTCGTCACCGGCCGGGTCGACCTTTCCACCGCGGTCCGATCGATCGTCGATGGGGCGGTGCTCGGCAGCTACGGGTTCACGAAGTTCAAGTCGAAGGTCCCCGACGCCCCGGTCCCGTCGGCCGTGATCGCGGTCGGACCCAAGCCCCCGAAGGCGGTCGCCGCCGCGTTCGCCGAGGAAGAGGCCCTTGTCGGAGTCGTCACCTGGACCCGGGACATCGCGAACCTCCCATCGAACGAGGCGACCCCCGCGCGCCTCGCCGACATCGCCCGGGAACTCGGAAAGAGTCACGAGCTCAAGGTCACGGTCTTGGACGAGAAGCGGCTCGAAGAGCTCGGGTGCGGGGGCCTGCTCGCCGTCGGAAGCGGCTCGTCGCATCCCCCGCGTCTCATCGTGCTCGAGTACCCCGGTCAGGGCGCGAGCGCCCCCACGATCGCGGTCGTGGGAAAGGGGATCACGTTCGACTCTGGCGGCATCTCGATCAAACCGGCCGCTCAGATGTCGCACATGAAGTTCGACAAGAGCGGGGCGGTCGCCGTCCTCGGCATCCTGAGGGCCGCCCGGGTCCTTCGGGTCCGACCCCGCGTCATCGGCGTCATGGCGTGCGCGGAGAACCTGCCGAGCGGCACGGCGTACCGTCCGGGCGACGTCGTACGAACGTACAGCGGCACCACGATCGAAGTGCTGAACACGGACGCCGAGGGGCGGGTCGCCCTCTCGGATGCGCTTGCCTATGCCGCGAAGAACTACTCGCCCTCGGCGATGATCGATCTCGCGACCCTCACGGGCGCGGAGACCGTCGCCCTCGGGGACACGATCGCTGGCCTCGTGACGAACGACGACGGCCTCGCCGACCGGCTGCGCCGTGCGAGTGCGGCGACCGGGGAAGCGATCTGGCGGATGCCGCTGACCGACTACCATCGCGAGCTCGTGCGCGCCGCCGACTTCGGCGACGTGCGCAACTCGATCGAGCTCCCGCTCGCGGGGATGCTGACGGCCGCGGCGTTCCTCGAGACCTTCGTAGCCGATCGGCCCTGGGCCCACCTCGACATCGCGGGCCCCGCCTACACGACCGTGGCGACGCGTAAGTACCAGCCTGCCTATCTGAACGCCGGCGCGGTCGCCTTTGGCGTGCGCCTCCTCTCTCGATTCCTGCTCGATTACGTCCCTCCCGGAAGGACCCGCCGGCGCTAGGGGGTACGGCGCGCTCGGGAGGAGCTCACGCGCCGACGATCTGCACGCTTTCGCCCCCGTGCCGGGTGGCGCGCGGTCGCACCTCGCAGAACAGCGGCGTGTGGTACCCGCCCCCCGTCACGAGGGCGGTGCCGACCGGCAGCGACTGGATCATCTCGGTCATCCCGGGGGTCAGCCCCTCGATCGACTGCGCGATCGCGCGAAGGTCGAGAGGGTTCGTCACC
>JAJYUO010000086.1 GCA_021792485.1 Thermoplasmata archaeon | reverse complement strand
AGAGGTTGCTGACCGAGTCGATCCCGAAGTAGGCGCCCCACTGGGCGTTCGCTCCGAGCACGAGCAACGCCGCTGCGCCGACCCAGGCGACGACGGAGGCCGCGCGGGCCGCATGGCGCGCCCCGCCGTCCCCGAGGCCGAGCGGGACGAGCGCCCCAGCGACCGGCGCGACCAGGACGACGACGAGCCAGAGAAGGGGGTCGGAGAGGTTCATCCCGTCAGCTCCTCCAGCGGCTCCTCCTCCGGGGCCCCGAAGACGTTCCGCTGAATCGACAGGATGATCGAGACGAGGACGACGCCGAGGACGTCCAAGAAGACGACGGTCTCGATCAGGAGCGGGAAAGCAACGACGAACAGCACGCCGGCGTAGACGATCGCATTCTCCTCCTCAAGGTAGCCGATCACCTGGACCAGGGTGTTCGTCCGGGTCGCGAGCATGAGGAGCCCCTCCGCGAGGAGGACAAACGGGAGGGCGACCCCCGGGGTCGGCGGTAGGAACGGCGCGAGCGTCTCCTGGAAGACGAACCACGCAACGATCGCGATCGCGACAGCCGCGAGCGCGTGGCCCGCGACGCGCTGGGCGGCCCGCAGCTCCCGGGCGCGCCAGCGAAACGCCCGGATCTGCCGGCGGAGGAGGATCGGAATCAGAGCCGTCCGGACGCCGAGGACGAGCAGCGCGACGACCGCGAGCTCGAGGCTCCCGTTCGCGTAGGCGAGCCAGCCGATGAGGCCGGCGACGAGCAGCGACTGGACGGCGATGCCGCTCACCATCGGGTCGATGAACGACTCGCTCTGCAGGTAGAGCGCGCTGAGGAGGATCCCGAGGCCGAGGAGCGCCTCGACAGTTCTGGTCGTGTCCATCCCTTACGCCCCCCCCAGGACGGTAAAGGCGAAGATCGCGAGGACGGCAAGTGAGAAGGAGAGCGCGAGAAAGTCGCGGACCTTGAACAGGCGGATCTTGGCGAGCATCGCCTCGAGGACGACAAGCACCGCGACCAAGGCGAGCATTTTTCCGAGGAGGATCGCGACGTTCGCGAGCGCCGCGGGGAACGTCGGCGCGCTCCACATCCCCCACGGTAGCGCGAAGACGTTGAGGAAGACCGCGAAGAGGAGGAACTGCTTCGTCCAGCCGTTCCAGCGGAAGAGCCCGAGCAGGCGACCCGAGTGCTCGAAGGTGCGGCCATCGTCGAGCATCCCGAGTTCGGAGAGCCCGGCGCTCTCGACCGGCAGCTTTCCCGTCTCGAACAAGAGGAGGAGGAAGAACGCCGCCATCACGAGCAGGTGCGTCGGGCTCACGTAGCTCGCAAACGACGACGCGAGGACGTTGTTGGTCGTGTACGGGTTGTTGGTCCCGGTGATCAGCGCGACGCCGAAGAAGACGACGATGAGCGTTGGCTCGGCGAACGCCGCGAAGGAGACCGATCGGCTCGCGCCGAGCGCCGGGTAGTTGCTCGACGAATCGATTGCCGCGAGGAGCGCGAACGCGGTGGCGAGGCCGAAGAGGAGCCCACCGCCTAGGAAGTCGGCGATCGGCGCGACTTGGACCGGGTACGGCGTGATGATCGGGAGGATGACCGAGATCGTCGCGTACGCGGCGAACGCGACGAACGGCGCGACGGTGAAGACCCACGAGGCGCCGCGGGGCACGACGGTCTCCTTGCGCAGGTACTTCGCGAGATCGCGGTACGGCTGGAGGATCGACGGCCCCCGGCGGGACTCCGTCCACGCCTTCCAGCGCGCGGCGATCCCCGCGACAAGTGGCGCCAGCAGGATGACCGCACCGGCTTGAACGACGACGATCGCTACCGAGGTCGCGTCCACCTGAGCCTACCTTCCCTTTCCGGACAGGTAGGCGTCATCGGTCCCGCGGCGGCGTACCAAGGGACGGTTCGTGGACCAGGGCCCACCGGCGGACGCCCCCGCCAGCGGGGCGAACCGGGCGCTCTATATGACGGTTAGCTTGGGCCGTACCCGGCGCAAGAATGGCGGTCGGCCCGGGCGCTTTCGCCTCACGATCGCGTGGTAGACGGGCGCAGAGCCCTCTCGAGGGCCGCCGCGAGGAGCCCGCCGAGCAATGGCGCGACCCAGTCTTGCTGGATGGCCCATCGGCTCGCGGGCCAGGCGATCGGGAGCAGCGCCGGCCCGAAGCTGCGGGCCGGGGTGACCGACGCGCCATCGATCGGAATCGCGATGAGGTTCACCATAGCGAGCGTGATCGTGATTGCCAAGGGTGACCGTGTACGGGGAGCCGTTCCCAGAGTACCCCTGCGAGGCGATCGCCGTCGCCGGAAGGCCCGCCCAGAGAACGGAGTTTCCCGCCGCGACGGCTAGAATACTAGAATGTTCCGGAGTACTGAACGCGTGGGTTCCGGGGTTCCCGGCCCGTTCCGAACCCTCCGACGCGGGCGACGTAGGAGGCCGACAGGACGTCGCCGCGCGTTCGAGGAGTCACGGGGCCTCCGGGGCGGGCCCTTCCTATCGACGGGAGCGCGGTGCGGCCGCGAGCCAGTCGAACGACGGCTCCGCGAACACCTTCGGGCCGTGCTACGGCCGAGCGCTTATCGGCCCCGCCCGGATGGCCCTACTGTGGAGGCATACTTTCGGGAGATCGAACTCGCGATCGACCGGGGGTACGCGGTCGCCGAGCGCGCGCGCGCGATGGGCCTCGATCCCGAGACCCGCCCCGAGGTCCCCCGCGCCCAGGACATGGCGAGCCGTGTCGAGAAATTGCTCGCCCACCTCGGCATCGAAGGGATCGCCGAGGAGATCCGCACCTTGGCCAAGACGATGCCGCGGGAAGAAGTGGCGGTGGCGATCGCCCGCCGCCTCGCCGGCGACGCGACCCGGCCCGGGAGCGTCGCCCAACGGGTCGAAGCGGCCCTGCGCGTCGGCCTCGCGATACTGACCGAAGGAATTCTCGTCGCCCCGCTTGAGGGGCTCGCCGAGGTCCACCTGGTCGACGGCACGGAGGGTCGGTACATCGAGCTCTATTACGCGGGACCGATTCGAGCGGCAGGGGGCACCGCCCAGGCGCTCAGTGTGCTCCTCGCCGACGTGATCCGCCGGGACCTCCACCTCGCCGCGTACCGCGCGTCGCGCACGGAGATCGGGCGCTACCAAGAAGAGATCCCGCTCTACAAGCACTTCCAACACCTCCAGTACGTCCCGACGCCCGAGGAGATCTCGACGGTCGTGCGCCACGTCCCGGTGTGCATTTCGGGAGAGGCGACGGAAGGCGACGCCGAGGTCAGCGCGTTCCGCAACCTCGGTCGCGTGAAGACGAATGGGATCCGCGGTGGCGCCTGCCTCGTCATCGCAGAAGGGCTGTGCCAGAAGGCATCGAAGATCAAACGGATCGTAGAGAAGCTCGCGATCCCCGAGTGGGAGTTCCTGGATCACCTCGGACACTCGACGACATCCGAGGAGGACGGTTCGGTCGCCAAGTATCTCGCCGACGCCGGGGTCGGTGGGCGGCCGATCCTTGCGCACCCGAACCGACCGGGTGGGTTCCGGCTCGTCTACGGCCGGGCCCGAACGACGGGCCTGGCGGCCTGCGCGATCAACCCGGCGACGATGGTCCTCCTCCGACATTTCGTGGCTATCGGAACCCAGCTCAAGCTCGAATATCCGGGCAAGGCGGCCGCCATGGGTCTGTGCGACCTTCTGGACGGACCGATCGTCGAACTTTCCGACGGCACCGTGACCGCGGTGCACGACGTCGAACGCGCCGAAACCCTCCTTCCTCTGATCCGCCGGATCGTGGACCTCGGAGAGATTCTCGTCGCATACGGGGAGTTCCTCGAGAACAACCGCATGCTCGTTCCCGGTGCCTACACCGTCGACTGGCACGAGGCGGAGCTGCGCGCGGCGGGCGTGCCGGCGACCGAGGGAAACGGGAACGAGAGTTTTTTGGCGTCGCTCGCTCTCGCCCAGCGCTACCGAATCCCGCTGCATCCGCGATGGCTCCTCTTCTGGCACGACCTCACCAGTGCCGAGATCCGCGCGCTCGCCGAGCAGGTCGAGCGCTCCGGCGCTTGGCGGGATGGTCGGCTCGTGCTTCCGTGGGACGAGGCTTGGCGCGAGCTGCTCGTGCGGCTCGGCTTTCTTCACGCGCGCGGGCCGACGGGGCAACTCTTTGGAGAGCCCGAGGCGAGCGAGGCCCTGATCGGCACGCTCGGCCTCGAGACGGCCGGCTCGCTCCTCGTGCGCAAGGTTCCCCTTGACCCGGTCGATCCGGACCCTCTCGCGTACGCGAGCCGGCTCGCCGGTGCGACCGTCATGGCCCGCGGCCCCTCCCGGATCGGTGCGCGGGTCGGTCGGCCCGAGAAGGCGTACCAGCGCAAGATGCAGCCCAACGTCCACGGCCTATTTCCCGTGGGAGAGGCGGGGGGACCCTCGCGATCCGTGGCCGAAGCGGTCCGGCGTGCGATGAAGGGGGTCCCGGTCCAAGCGCAGCTCGGGGTCCGGCTGTGTCCGGCATGCTCCCGGAGCTCGATCTGGCCCCGATGCTCCTGCGGGGCGCATACCGTTGCGAACGGGACCACGATCCAGGTTGCGTTCCCGGTCGACGAACTCTGGGGCGAGGCGCTCCAGCGGCTTCGGCTCAACCGTGTCCCCCAAGTGAAGGGGGTCAAGGGCCTCATCTCGGCCGGCCACACTCCCGAATCGATCGAGAAGGCGATCCTGCGGGCGGAGCACGCGATTTCGGTCTACCAAGACGGCACCGCCCGCTTCGACCTGATGGACCTGCCGCTCACCCACTTCCGGCCCGCGGAGATCGGCACGAGCATCGAGCGCCTGCGCGAACTCGGCTACGAGCGGGACTGGGCCGGCCGCCCGCTCGAGCGGAGCGACCAATTGGTGGAGCTGCGGCCGCAGGACGTCATCGTCGCGCGATCGTGCGGCCTGTATCTCCTCCATCTCTCGCAGTTCCTCGACGACGAGCTCGTCCATTTCTACGGGCTCAGCCCGTTCTACCGGGCCCGGGTCCCCGAGGACCTGATCGGAGCGATCGTCGCAGCCCTCGCTCCGCACACTTCGGGCGCGGTCGCGGGCCGCATCATCGGCTTCTCCGGGGCCGAAGCGTGCTTTGCGCACCCGATCTTCCACGCGGCGAAGCGGCGGAACTGCGATGGCGATGAGGATTCCGTCACCCTCCTGCTGGATGTCCTGCTCAACTTCTCGCGGGCGTACCTGCCCGAGAGCCGCGGGGCGATGATGGATAAGCCGCTCGTTCTGACGACCCGTCTCGATGCAACCGAGGTCGACAAGGAAGCGCACCACCTCGACCTCAACGATCGATACCCGCTCGAGTTCTATCGGGCGGCCGCCCGGCGGGCCAGCGCGAAGGACGTCGAGCCGCTCTTCGACATGGTCGGCCACCGTCTCGGCGGCTCCCACGCGCTGGATCGGTACGCCTTCACGCACGACACGCGCGACATCGCCCGCGGCCCGGTCCGATCGGCCGGCCGGGCTGGCCGAGCGATGCACGACATGGTCGAACAATCGGTGACACTGATGACC
>JAJYUO010000085.1 GCA_021792485.1 Thermoplasmata archaeon | reverse complement strand
ACCCCGACCCTGATCAGCGCGCTCAGCCTGACCTATTCGCCCGGTCTCACGGCGGTCCAACATCTCATCGTTGCCGAAGAGTACGCGGCGCTGATCACGATCGTCTTCACCATCCCGGGTTACTGGATTGCCGTAGCGCTTATCGACCGCGCCGGCCGCAAGACTTTGCAGGCGGTCGGATTCGGCGTGATGGCGATCGCGTTCGCCATATTGGGATTCGATCGCAGCCTCATCGCTCTCGGGGCGCCGTTCGTTGCGATCTACGGACTCACGTTCCTGTTTGGCAACATCGGTCCGAACACGACTACGTTCATCGTGCCGACCGAGGTCTTCCCGACGCAATACCGCGCGACCGGACAGGGGTTTGCGGCGGGATGGGGAAAAACCGGGGCCGCAATCTCCACGCTCTTCTTCGCAGCGCTCATTGGAATCTGGGGAGATGCCGGCATGATGCTCTTCCTAGGTCTCTTGGCGATGATTGGTGTGCTCGTGACGCTCGTGCTCATCCCGGAGACGAAGCAACAGACGCTCGAGAGTATATCCGGTCAAGAGGGGGAGGCGGCGATGACGGCCGGTGCCGTCCAACCCTCGGCAATCCATCCGTCCCACTGACGGACGGATGAGTTACCGGTCACGAGCGTGGTGAATCCGAAGAGGGGAGACCCGCATCGAGTTGCCCTTCCAGAGTCCTCGGGCAGCGCGTGGTCGGTGGAACGGGCAAGGAAGTTCGGCGACTCGGACTTGCATCACTTGCCTTCTCCAACGACTAGGCCAGGGCCCCCGGAGGGCGCCGGGCCGGCGAGGCCCGAGCCGCTGTATACTCCAACGATGGGGCACGACCGGAACCGGCGACCCGGAGCCCGATTCTGATTCAGCGGGCGCTGCCCGGCGCCGATGGGGGGACGAACTCGTCCACCGCATCCACTAGGGGCTTGAGGTAGGTGAGCCCGGGCCCACCGTGCATCACGACCGCCACGAACCCGGCCTCCATGAGTTCGCCCCGGGTTGCGCCCAGCGACGCGGCCGACTTCACGTGGAAGGCGATGCACCACTCGCACTGCGCCGCCACGGCGAGTGCGACGCTGATGATCTCCTTGTCCTTGCCCGAGAGCGACGTTCCGCCCTCTTCGGCCTTCATGAAATTCAGGAATCCCGCAATCTCCTTCGGGTACTCCTTCTGCAGCGATGCGACCAGGGACTGGAACTCCTCCAACTTCTCTTTCATGTGTGCGGTCATAGCGCGAACTCGGCCGTGTTCAGGCGCCAACGGCCCCTTAGCGGGACCGTTGACCCGAGTTTACGAACGTAAGGAAGCCCGACTCCTTCGGTCGCACTTTCCTCCCTGCCCCAACACGGATCCATCGGGCAACGACGGACCGACCGACACCGCTGCCCCCAAGCGCGTTGTGGTTCCGCCCGCGGAAGAATGGCCGACGCGGCAAGCCCCTCGCTGATCTGCCGCACGCTGCCGCGCACTGACCGATCCGGCGCGGCGACCTCACTCAAAGGCACACTTCATAGCTGCGTCCGACTTCGATCGGATCGTCCTAAGGACTTGGGTTTCCGTGAGAGCGTACCACCGAGACGAGGACGGGGCGGCGCAGCCCCTAGAGGATTCGACGGTTTTGATCGTCGGCGCGGCCGGCTTCCTCGGTCAAGAGATTACTCGAGCGTTTGCGCGCCGGGGGAGCAAAGTGCGAGGATTGATCCGAGATCCCGCCCGGGCCGAGATCGTGCGCTCCGCGGGAGGGGAGCCGGTCGTCGGAAACGTGCTCGACATAGAATCCCTCACGAAACACGCCCAGGGCTGTGCGGCGATTGTCCACGTGGCCGCGAATCCGAGCGAGGTGCCCGACCCGCGCGACCTCGCTCGGGAAGTGCGGGTCCGGGGAGCGGGCAATATCATCGAGGCAGCGCGGGCCAACCGAGTTCGTCGTGTGATCATCGGTTCGGGATATTGGGTGTATGCGGATCAGCCGGGGATCATCACCGAGCAATCCCGGGTGGACCCGCAGGGGGAGTCGCGGGACAACTACGATGCCGAGCGGGCCGGTCTGGAGGCCAACGCCCCTCCCGAGCTCGAAGTACTCGTCGGCCGGCCCGGAATGGTCTATGGGGACGGGGCCTGGTTCCGGCCCGTCCTGGAGGGGATTCGGAAGGGGACCTACCGCGTGATCGACGGCGGAACGAACCACTGGTCCTTTGTGTCGCTGCCGGACACCGCGTCCGCGTTCTGCACGATCGCGGAGAAAGGAACGGCGGGCGAGGTCTACAACATCGTCGATGGAAATCCTCGCCCGTGGGCAGAGTTCGCCCATTTCGTTGCCGAGACCGTCGGGGCACCCGGGCCCGGCAGCATGTCGTTCGAGGAGGCGGTAGCGACCTACGGCCGTGTGGTCGCGACCCACTTGCGGGCGAACCGGGCTACCTCGGCAGGAAAGCTGCGAGCACTGGGTTGGAAGCCGGCGTATGCTCGGTTTCAGGAGGGGGTCGCACCATTACTCGCGAATGTGAGACGCTAGGATTCAACCGATCGGGCCCGCCACCGACCTCCCGCGTCGGGCCGCCGGTGGCCGAGGAGACCCGACGCAGGGCCCTGTTGGTCACGGTCCGTCGTCGGGCCATGCTCGGGTTCCGAAATCGAGCCTCCGCGCGGTCGTTCGCGCCTAGAACACCGAAGCTCCGCATACCGAAGGCAGCGATTCTCGACCGGACCGAATCGTCGATTCCGATCGAGGCCGCGGACCCGGGCAGGTTTGGGTCGGGGCCGCCGTTTTCGGCCCCTTTATAGTCAGAGCCTGGTCTCGAGTCGTCCGGCCGAATGCCGACATCTGCCGAGGACGGACCGGAGCGGGACGGAAGGGTTTCCACCGAGCGGCTACCGAAACTCCCGCGCCGGGCGTGGCAATTCCTCCTGGCGGGACTCGCCATCTGCGAAGGTTTTTCCTTCTGGACCGGGCACCCGTACGACTTCGAGGTCTGGGTGCGGACCGGCTACGAGGTCGCGATCGGGAACAATCCGTACAGCATGAATTGGCCGGCCGTTCCGGGCCTCAGCTTCAGCTTCTTCGGGCAGACCCTCCCGTCGGCGGCGTACCTGCCGTTCTGGCCGCTCCTGCTGGGGGGACTCTATCGGGCGTGGACGGTAGTCGGATGGGACGACCGATTCGTGCTCTATTTCCTGCTGAAGCAGCCGGGCATCCTCGCAAACGCGGTCATCGCCTACCTCCTCTACCAGATCGTCTTCTCGTGGACCCGTAACTCAAGGCAGGCCACCCGAACGCTCGTCGCCTGGTCGTTCTTCCCGTACTCCATCATCGTGACCGCCATCTGGGGCCAGTTCGACGCGATCGTCGTCGTCCTCGTACTCCTCGTCTACTTCTCGTGGACCCCGCTCGCGCGCTCGACCCTCTACGGCGTCGGCATCTTCGTGAAGTACGTCACGGTCATCTTCCTCCCGCTCGAGTTCTTCGCGAACCGGGGCTGGCGGCGAGCCTACGTACTCGTCGGCGTCGCGTTCCCTCTCCTCGCGACGATCGCGGCCGTTCTCGCTCTCCACTGGGGAACCGTCAATCTGCTCGCGGGCGCCGTGTCGCAGACCCACGGCGGTACGATCATCGGCGGCTGGTCCGTGCTTCTCTCGATCCCCGCCGTGGCGAGCGCGGTCGCCTCCACCCCCTACCTGAGTACCGTGCTAGGATACCTGTGGGTCCCGGCGGTGGTCCTGAGCGGCTACTTCGCGGCCCGCTGGTTCTCAACCTTCACGCCATCGGGAATGACCCGCGCGCTCACGCTCGTCACGACCGTGTTCTTGCTCACGCGGTTCGGCCTCGCCGAACAGTACCTGATGTACCTGTTCCCTTTGCTCGCGCTGGACGTACTGGTCCTGTGCCCCGGCCGCACCCTGATTGCGCTCTACACGTTCGTGGTGAGTTTCGGCTTTCTGCTGGTGAACAACGACTTCTTGATCCGTTTCGTAGCCCCCCTCGATCCCGGGGCCTGGACGTTCTCCATGCAGCTCGACGCCAGCGCGCTGTACGGAGGGGTCCGCTCCTGGGCGATCATCGCCTTCGGGCTTCTCGTTACCGCCGCGCTCGCCCAGTTGATCGTCGTGTACGCGCGCGACCAGAGGAAACCGATACCCTGGCCCGTCTTCTGGGAGCGGTGGAGACGCGCCTGGACCGGGTGAGGGCGCGGCATCCATGCGCGTCGTCGAGCTCTCCCAGCGATACCCTCCGGCCCTGGGGGGCGTCGAAGCGACGCTCGAACAGCTGGTCGCTCGGCTGCGGGAGAATGGGGTCGAGGTCGACGTCGTTACGACGGATCTTTCCCGCAACCATCCGTTCACGCGCCTCCCCGCGCTCCCGACCGATCGCGATGCCGGGATCCATCGCTGCCGAGCGTTCCGCACGCTTCCGCTCCCGCTGGGACTCGGCATCGTCGCGCCCGGCATGGTCACGGCCCTCGACCGCATGGATGCGGATCTGATCCACGCCCACGCCTTTGGCTATTTTCCGACCTTCGTGGGCGCATGGATCCGGAAGCGGCATGCCGTGCCGCTGGTCGTGACGACCCATGTCGACCCCGGCCGGGGAATGGCGTTCTCCGGCCTCTATCACCGTTTCGTCGCCCGGGAGACCCTTCGACGTGCCGATCGCGTCATCGTCCAGAGCATCGCGGAACGCGAATTCCTCACCCGTCTCGGCGTGGACCCCGCCTTCGTGGTCCGGATCCCGACGGGGATTGCCCTCGAAGAGTTCGTTCCGTCGACGAGCCCGTCGACTTCCTTTCGCATCCTCTACGTCGGGCGAATCGATCGAGAGCAGAAAGGCATCCCGACCCTGATCCGCGCGCTCGCCCGGCTCCCAAAGAGCCTCGACTGGACCGTTCGACTGGTCGGCGACGACTGGGGGGGATCCGAACCGGCCCGGGCGCTCGCCGCCGATCTCGGGATCGACCGCCGCCTGAGCGTCGAGGTCGCCCCCCCTCGCCCCCGGGTCCTCGCCGCGTTCCGGGACGCCGACCTCTTCGTCCTCCCTTCCCGCTTCGAGTCGTTTCCGCGCGTGCTGCTCGAGGCCATGGCTTCGGGGCTCCCGATCGTGGCGACCCGGGTGGGGGGCGTCGCCGAGAGCGTCGTGGAAGGCGAGAACGCGCTGCTGGTTCCGCCCGATGACCCGGCGATGCTGGCGGCGTCGATCCTGCGGATCGCGAGCGACGGTCCCTTGCGGTCCCGGTTCGCCGCCGCGAGCCGACGACGCGCGGAGACGTTCTCATGGTCGAATCTCATTCCGCGGTATCTCGAGCTTTTCCGCGAAGTCGTGGAGCGCCCGCGATCTGTCTTGGCCCGCGATGCCCCCTAACGGAACATTCCGCCCGCGCGGGTCGACCGACGTGACGGGTCCTCCGCGCTGGCTACGAGGGCCGCCGTCATCGGTCGATGATCGATGACTCGGTCACGAGGCCTCCGCGGAATCCCGCGAGGGCCCGGGCACAGTGCGACGGCAACCGACCGGGGGCACGCATCGCGAC
>JAJYUO010000084.1 GCA_021792485.1 Thermoplasmata archaeon | reverse complement strand
ACTACTTCTCCGGGCTCTGGTCCGTTCGCGAAGAGCTGCGGGCGGACCGCGACGCGGTGAGGGTCACCGGCCGCCCCCTCGCGCTCGCTCGCGCGCTGTACAAGGCGATCGACCGAGGGGGTTCCCGGAGGAGGCTCCTCGGTGCCTCGGCGTTCCTCGGCCCCCGGGGTCCCCGTGGACGGCGGCAGGCACTCGAGCGGATTCAACGCCTCGTGCGCTGGGCCGAATCCGGGAGGATCCCGGAGGACCGCGGTGCGTAAGCCGGTCGACGGCGCCCGCCGCCGGGTGGCGGCGTGGGCCATTGCGGCGTTCGTCTCCGTGGCCGTCCTGACGGTTCCCGCTGCCTCCGCGGCCCCGAACCCGACACTCCCCGTGGCTCTCGGAAGCCGATTCGTCGGCAACATCTCGGCTCCGGGCCTCACCGCGGGCGGTTCGGGCACGCTTGGCTTCACGCTCAGCAATCCTCTCAACGGGACGATCCGAGCGATTTCGCTCTCCCTCCAACTCTACAACTACAGCGCGTTCCCGGGGGGCGCGAGCGGCTCGGGAACCTTATCCGACCCTCCCCTCCTGGTCACGCCGAGCTCCTCCGGACTCTGGGCGAACTTCACGTGGCCGAGCCTTGCTCCTGGCGCGAGCATTGTCCCGCGCGGCAGCGTAGGCGTCACGACCTCGAGCGCGACCCCCCTCGGCGCCTATGCGGTCCGTTTCGCGCTGCGATTCGTCGGGTCGAACGGTACCGCCTACGTTCTCGAATCTCGCGGCTGGTTCTCCGATACGGCGTGGGCCGAAGCGACGGCGGGACCGAACGGTACGACGCAGCTCACGAGCCGTTCCCTCCAGATCCTGAACGTCTCGGGCCTCCTTCCCGAGACCTCGATCCAGGTCTATGGCTCCTCGTTCGACATCGCGCTCTACGCAATCCTCGCGGGGGCGTTTGTGCTCACGGGGGTGGGGGCATACGCCTACTTCCGCCGTACGCGCCGTCACGCCAGATCGGGGATCTGATACTCCGAACGAGGCCGCAACCAGGCCCCCAGCGCCTTCGGCATCAGGCGCACCAACGACGGCGACGAAGCGAGCAGGCGGCGCGCGACGTGCGTCGGGAAGTCGATGTCGCCGAAGGCAACGATCGTTCCGAGCAGCTCGGAAGTCCGCAACGTCTCGATCAACCGGTCGAAGTCCGCGTCGGATAGCCGCGTGAAGATCCGCCGGAGCGCGAGAGCCCGCCCGAACTCGTCGCCGAACTCGCTCCGCCACGCACGATCGTATGCGGCGAGGCGGTGCGACGCGAGGTCCTCGGCGCCGAGGGCATCGGCCGCGACCTTCGCGGCGATCTCCGCGCATCGCATGCCGGTATAGATTCCCCCGCCGCTCAACGGCTTCACCTGGCCGGCCGCGTCGCCGACCAAGAGGACGCGGTCCCCGTAGGTCCGCGGAACGTTTCCGATCGGGATCCCCGACGCGAGGTACCCGGTCGGGCTCGCGAGCGGTGCGCCAAACCGCCGGGTGAGGAACTCGAGCATGCGGTCGTAGTAACGTCGTGCGCTCGTCCCATCCGCGTTCACCGCGACACCGACCCTCGCCCCGCCGGCACCGTCGGGAATCCACCAGCCGAAGAGACCGGGAGCGAACGTGCGGGACAGGTAGACCTCGACTCGGTCGGGATCGCCCGGGCTTTGGCCGAACTCGGCTTCGAACGCCGGGAGGATCTCGACCGGCCGGCGCAGGCGAAAGGCGCGCGCGACCGCGCTCGCCACGCCGTCGGCGCCGATGACGATGCGGGCCGCGTACTCGGCTGCCGCCGTCCCGTCCCGGGTCGTCTCGACGATGACGCGCCCGTCGCGCTCCTCTCGGCGGCGATCGAACCGTACCCCCGTCTCGATCCGGGCCCCGGCCCGAACCGCGCGCTCCGCGAGCCCGACGTCGAGGGCGGCTCGGTCGATCGCATAGGCACGGGGTTCCGGGGCTCGGAACTCGATGGAGCCACCCGATGGCCCGAAGACCGCCGCACCGTGGATGGGGCGGCGCACCGCGTCGCGCGTACCGGCGAGCTCCAGGGCTCGTTGGGACACCAGACCGGCGCACTGTACCGGCCGGCCGACGTGCGGGTGCTCCTCGAGGACCCGAACATCGTATCCGGCGCGGGCGAGGTGATAGGCCGCGGTCGCGCCGGCGGGCCCCGAACCGACCACCAGGACGTCGACGGTCTCCACGGTCCGGGGAGCCGGGATGGCTAGTTAACCTCGGGGAGCCGTTCGGCGCCCCGCTCTCGCCACGGGGCGAGGACCTTGTCCGTTCGCTGGCGCGGGTCGACGGCCGACTCGGGAATTCCGACGGCGAGGTGGCTGCGAAGCGCGAGCTCGCCGGTCCAGGCGATCATCGCACCGTTGTCGACGCACAGGTTTCGCGGCGGAGCGAACATCGTGCCGCCGCGCTCCTCGACCATGGCCCGGACCATGCTGCGGAGCCGCTCGTTGCAGGCGACCCCTCCGCCCAGCACCACATGCTTCATCTGCCGATGGGCGAGCGCGCGCTCGGTGATCTCCGTAAGCATCGCGTAGGCGGTCGTCTCGACGGAGAAGGCGAGGTCGGGCCGCGAGACCCCCCGGTCCGCGAGGGCGAGGCTGGCGGTGAGGAGTCCGGAAAAGGCGACATCCATCCCGTGCACGGAGTACGGGAGCGGGTGAAGCTCCGAGCCTTTCTGGGCCTCGGCCTCGAGCTGCGGTCCGCCGGGAAACGTCCCCCCCAGGGCGATCCACAGCTTGTCGAGGAAGTTCCCGATTCCCACGTCGATCGTTTCGCCGAGTACCCGATAGCGGCCTCGCCCATAGGCGATGACCTGCGTGTTGCCGCCGCTGGCATAGAGAAGGATCGGGTCGTCTAGACCGCTGAGCACCCGCGCGATCTCGATGTGCGAGACGCAATGGTTCACGGGAAGGAGCGGACGGTCCCAGGCGAGGGCGAGCGTGCGCGCGACGGTGGCACCGGCGCGCAGGCACGGTCCGAGGCCCGGTCCCTGCGCGAACGCGATCCCGTCGATCTCCTTCGGGGATATGTGGGAGTCGCCGAGCGCGCGCTCGAGAAGCCGGGGGAGGAGCTCGACATGGTGGTTCGCGGCCTCGCGGGGGTGGATCCCGCCTTTCGGGGGACGATACATGTCTCCCGCGAGCGCGAGGACCTTCGCGCGTGAGTCGACGATGCCGATCGAGCAGGTATGCGCGGTCGACTCGATCCCGAGGACGGTCACCGAGCCCTCCGCGCGACGCGCCCCGAGCGGAGCTCGCGTTCAGTCATCGGTGGTCTCGATGCGGAAGCCCACCCGCTTCCCGTGAAGCGCAGCGTGGATGCGGTCGGCGAGATCGAGCGACTCCGGCACGGTGATCCTCCGCCCCCAGTCGTAGACGAAGTCGTATCCCCGGATCTCGGGCCGGAAGCCCATGTTCTGCAGGACGTCGGCGATGTCGGAGTAGGGTGCCCCCTCGCTGTCGAGCTGAAGGAGGAGGAACGTCCGGGTCATCGGTGTTGTAGGACCCTCGAGCGGGCCTTAAAGCTCGTCGGATCCCCCCTCCTCGATCACGGTGGCCGGAGCGTGCCGATGGGCCGTGACCCGTGCCGCGATCCCCCGGCGCATCACCCGCATCTCATGGGGAGCGAGGAGGAGCCGACCGACGGCGAGCAACGCCCCGTCCGGGTCGACGAGCAGGGCCGTGCATCCCGGGACGAGCGTCGGGTCGGCCGATCGAACGAAGCGGGCGAACAGGCTGCGTCCCTCGCCGACGAACGAGGCCGCATCGGCGTCGACCACGACGCGTTCCCGGTCGCAGGGGAGCACCCCGGCCAGCCACTCGGCTCCGGCGAACGTCGGACGGGGGATTCCATCGTTTCCGATTTGGAAGAGCACCCGGTCGCCCGCCCGGATCCATCGTAAGCGCCCCGTGCGCCGCGAGCGCTCGCCGAGCCAAGCCGCCATCGGGATTTCGCTCGCGACCTCGTTCCCGTAGCGGAAGCGAAGGAGCGCCACGACCTGGCGCCGGGTCCACTCCGGGACCCAGTCTCGGTCCCAGGGATATTCCCGGCCCATCGCCCGCGCCACATCGTCGAAGACCTGGGTTCCCCGGCGACCGAGCCCCGGCCCGGTAGCGAACTCGGCCTCGGCGAGCGCGGGCCCCACGGGATAGGTCTCGATCAGCTCGATCGGCGTCGATCCGAACGGGGTCGGACAATGCCACGGGATCGGAGCGCCCGTGTCGTCGCTCGGAGGAATTCGCGCGAGATAGCTCGGCTCGAGAGGAACGCGTCGGAGGGTCGGAGGGGAGAGGTCGGAGGACGGAAAGGCCCGATCGAGGCGCTCGCGCCATCGGTCCGCCGCCGGCCGGCGGAAGCTGTCGAGACCCGTCTCCCGGTAGGTACGCCGGCTCTCGGGTTCGGTCGACCGGAAGATGGTGCGATGGTCCTTGAGGGTTCGGAGTCCGGCCAAGAGCGCGGGATGGCCGGTCGATCGGCGCTCGGCGAGCTCCCAGAGCGTTCCGTCGCGGATCGACTGGCGGACGCGGGCCATTTCTTCGGCGCTGACGAGAAGGTTGTGGCGCGCGAGCGCGACCTCGCGCTCGGGATCGGGGAGCGTCGCAACTTTGGTCAGCGGCGTCTCGTCGCAGAGAGCGCACCGGCACCAGTTCTCTCGAACCTGATCGAGGGCGACGGTCCCGTCCGGTAGCAACAGCCGGTTCCTTCGAGCGAACTTGTGGTACGCCGACGAATCGTAGAGATCGATGCCGAAGAGGGCGGCGAACGCGAACGTCATCGGGTGCCCGGTCCCGAACAGGTGAACGACGCCGGCCGGGGAGAGATGGGGTCGTGCGGCGGCGATGACGTCGGCAAGCTCCGCGAACCGATATTGCTCGAGGAGCGGCACCACTCCGCCGACCGCGAGGACGTCTCCTACCGCGCTCGCCGCGATCGCGGACTCGGCGCGGAGGTCGGCGTACGGACCCCCTTGCACCGGCACGGCCAGCAGTCCCTCCCGGCTCTTCCGAGCGGCGCGGGCCCGTTCCGAGGTGAGCCGCACGCCCGCCTCCGCCTCTTGGTGATCCGCGGACGGCTCGACGAAGACGTCGAGCACCGTCGCGATGTCGGATCCGATACGGTTCTGGAACTCGAGGATCTCGGTCGGGCCGACTTCCACGTGACCGTAGGCGTGCTGCTGGAACGCTCCCGAGTCGGTCATCACGGGGCCGTCGAAATCGATCAGCGCGTGAATCCCCGCGGCGAGCGCCCGCTCCTTGAGCTCCGGGCTGCGGTAGGTGATGTAGGACGACGTGATGAGCGCGTTCAACCCGAACCGCTGCCGGATCTCGCGAGGGGGGATCGGTTGCCGGCGGGGATCGGGATGTACCACAGGAAGCAACGCGGGGGTCTCGAGCGGGCCCCGAGGGGTCGAGAGCCGGCCGACCCGTGCAAGCCCGTCGCGCTCAAGGAGCTCGAAGTCGCCCATTCCCGTTCACCGCGCTCCCATTGAGGCGGGTACCCGGGTGTAGCCGGAGCGGATGCGTTCCAGCAGTTCGACCAGCATGGCGTGGGTGAGCTTGCGTGTGTTCGTGTTCTGCGGGCTGGGATGATAGGAT
>JAJYUO010000083.1 GCA_021792485.1 Thermoplasmata archaeon | reverse complement strand
CGGGCCGGCCGGCGGAGTGGCGGCGTGAGGGGTCATCGCCGCGCGGAGCGCGCTTGCGGTTTAAGGTTTGCCGGACGGAGGCGCCTCCGCCGAGGGGGAGTTGGTCCCTCGCCGGCCGCTCCAGCCGTACCGAATCATCCCTCGGAAGGCTCCGTAGAGGGTCGCCCATCGGCGGAGGATCTCGAAGGCCCGGAACCGCATCCCGGGATAGGCGCGCTCCCACCGTAGCCCTTGGACCGAAAGGCCCGATGCGAGGAGGGCGAGTCCCCCCAAGCCTGCCACCAGCAGCCCCACGGCGGGCCAGAAGAGCGTCGGAAAGGCAAGCAAGATGGCGCCGGCCAGCGCGAGCGCGGGGGGCAGAACGTACGGGGCGAGCCGCCCGCCCGTCGCTTCGTACGTGGAGGCATGACGCCGCCAGACGAGGTATCCGCCCAGGGCGTACCGACTCTGTTTGCGCAGCAGCGACCTCCACGTGAGGTCGGAGAAGTCGTGGTCGACGATCGCGGTCGGGACGTATCGACCTTCCCAGTCCGCCCGCCTCGCGCGGACCGCCATCTCCTGGTCCTCGCTCGAAGCGAGCGGGTAGAGTGTCGTGTCCAGCGCGCCCAGCTGTTCGAAGACCGACATGCGCCAGGCCGAGTTCCCCATGGGAAGGGACGATGGATGCCTCCGTGCGACGACGTCGTAGAACCGCCGGAGGTAGCCGTCGTAGTACCGGACGCCCGCGTCCCGGCAGGTTCCCGGGAGAGCCGGCGTGGGGCCCCCCGTGAAACCGACCCGCGGGTCGTCGAACGGCCGGAGAAGCTCGTCCAGCCACTCGGGACGGGCGATTTCGTCCGCGTCGATGAACGCGACGAACTCGGTCGTGACCTCCCGAAGGGCCCGGTTCCGGCTCTCGCTGATCGTGCCCGGGGCGTCGAGCCACTCCACGCGGGGATCCTGCGTCCGCCATCGTTCCACGATCGGGCGAACGATCCCGTTCGGGCCGCTCCCGTCATCGACAAGGATCCGGTCCGGTCGGCGTCGCTGCGCGCGAAGGCTCTGAAGGGTGCGTTCGATGCGTCGGTCGTTGAGCACGGTCAGGACGACCGTGACCGTTCCGGGCGTTCGCGCGGGAGCGCTCACGGGGATCCTAGCGGGGCCGGGCGAGGAACGACTGGCGCATCTCCTCGATCGTCCGATCTACGGCTTGCGCGCTGCTCCACCGCGCCTTCCAGCCGAGGCGGGCGATCGCCTCAACGGCGAGGTCCTGCTGCGGGATGTCACCGGGCCAGCCTCGCGTGCCTCCGGTGTATTCGATGCGGGCCGTGCCTCCGTGGGCCCTGACCACTTTCTCCGCGATCTCACGGACACTGATGCGGTCGCCCGAGCCGAGGTTGAACAGATTGACCGGATCGTGCGCTCGCTCGGAGACGAAGAGCATGGCGGCCACGCAATCCTCGGTCCGAAGGTAACTCTTGGATTGGCGCCCGTCTCCCAGGACCTCGAGTCGAGCCGGGTCCTTCGCGAGCTTCTCGAAGAAGTCGAAGAGGATCCCGTGCGTCATGAACGGCCCGATGATGTTCGCGAAGCGGAAGATGTACGCCGTGAGCCCATAGCAGGAGGCGTAGGCGCTGACCAGCCCCTCGCTCGCGAGCTTGGAGGCCCCGTAGAGGGACTGCGGCAGCAAAGGGCCGTAGCTCTCGGGCGTCGGGAAGACCGTCGGCAGTCCGTAGACCGTGCTCGAGGAGGAGAAATGGACCCGCGGGACGTCGTGCCGCCGGGCGGCCTCAAGCACGCGGAACGTCGCGAGCGTGCCGTGCTCCACGTCCAGCCGCGGATCCTCCGTCCCTCGTCGGATGTCCGGGTTCGCCGCGAGGTGCCAGACTTCGCCAGCGCCTCGGAATTCGTCGATCCAAGGTCCATCCTGCCGGAGGTCGCCGACGACGAGTTTCCACCGGCCCGGTAGGTCCAGTTGATCGAGATGCGCGCGGCGGCCCGACGATAGATTGTCGACGATCCGAACCTCGTCTCCGCGTCGTAGCAGTGCTTCGACGAGAACGGTTCCGATCGCGCCGGCCCCTCCGGTGACGACCACCGGGCCTGTAGGGGAGGCGGTCGCCGGCATCAGGGCCCTCGCACGGACGGTTTCGTATTTAAACGGAAGGAGGTTGCCATCGCCGAAGATCCGTGACGAACGCTCTCCGCGCTTCCCGGGTCGAGCTCGTGCCGATCGACCCCGAGTCGAGGGAGCGGATCTTCCGATGGTACCAAGACCCGGATCTGGTCGCGCCGTTCGATCGGTACGAGACGGAGCAGTACTCGTCGTTCCTCGAGTCCCTGGAAGGCGCAGCCGACGATCCCCGCTCTCTCGCTCCCCGGTACGCGATCCGCAAGCGCTCGGACGATACGCTCCTCGGGTGCGTCGGTCACTATCTCGCCCATCCCGTCCTCGAATACGTCGACGTCTGGTACGTGCTGGGATCCCCCGAGGAACGGGGCCATGGCTACGGGACCGAGGCGGTCGGGCTCCTCATCGACCGGGTCTACCGCGAGTCCCATGTCGAGCGGGTCGGTGCGACGTGCGACGTCGAGAACATCGGCTCCATCCGAATCCTCGAGAAGCTCGGCCTTCGACGCGAAGGAACCCTGCATTCCGCGCTGTTCCATCACGGAGCCTGGCACGACGTGCACGTCTACGGGACTACTCGCGCGGAGTGGGCCCGCCTTCGGTCGTCAGCGCATACCTGAGCCGGGAACCGCCGCCGTCAAGCGGAGAAATCGACCGCATTTCGACCCCTCCGACCTCCCGGGTCGAGCGCACGTGCGTCCCCCCGCAGGGGCACAGATCGATCCCGTCGATCTCGATGAGACGCACCGGATCCACTCCCGAGGCAAGGCGGACCAGTCCGGAGCGCGCGGACGGATGGCGGTCCCACTCGACCCTCGGGACCTCCCGGATCCGCACGGTTCGCGGGTCGCTCGACATAGAGGATGCGTCCTCGGCGAGCGTCGCGAGCGCGCCGGGAGGGAGCTGTCCCTCCAGGTCGATGGTCGCTTCGTGCCCCCCTCGCGACGCGCGACGCGTTCGGACGCCGTAGCGGGCGAAGATCCGGGCGCTCAGGTAATGCTGGGAGGTATGCAGGCGCATGTGGCGTTCTCGCCGGGCCCAGTCGATGCTCCCTGCGATCTCGGTGCCGATCGGGACCGCCGCGCGCGGGAGAGCGGGGCCGCCGATTCGATGGACGACCGTGGATCCCCGTTTCACCACATCCACCACCGGTACGTCCGTCGATCCGGATAGGGCTCGCAAGGTTCCAAGATCGTTCGGTTGGCCGCCGCCCGTCGGGTAGAAGAACGTTCGGTCGAGGACGACCCCGCCGGGCGGCCGGGCCACCACTTGCGCCCGGAAGGAGCGCGTGTACGCGCCGTCCATCGATGAGAGGTAGGCGAGTTCGGTCACGGCCCCCGCCCCGGCACTTCGCCGGCGCCCAAAGCCCCTCTCCTCCCGGAGCGATGGGCATCTTTTTGAGGGAGCGGAGTGTCGCGCGCCGAGGCGCTACGGATGTTCAAAGCCCGGATCAAGACCGAGACCCTCCGCGAGCTCGTCGAGGTCGTCTCCACGCTCGTCTCCGAGGTGAAGCTGGCGGTCTCTAAGGACGGGATCGAGGTTCGGGCGGTCGACCCGTCGCACGTGGCGATGCTCGTCCTCAAGCTGGAGGGCGGGATCTTTAGCGAGTTCACCGGCGAGCCCACGAGCATCGGGGTCGACGTCGAGAAGCTCAAGGATGTCCTCCGCCTCGCAAAGCCGGGGGAGGACATCGAACTCCAATACGACGGCGGAAAGAGCCGCCTGGTCGTCAAGGTTGGCAAGGTCACGCGTTCGATGTCGGTGATCGATCCGGCCGGGATGGCGGAACCGAAGGTGCCGAACGTGAACCCCCCGGCGGTCGCGGTCGTCTCGATGGACGAGATCCGGCAAGGGATCCGGGGCAGCGAGAGCATCTCGGACCACGTCACGATCCAAGTCGAGCCCGAGGTATTCAACCTCTACTCCGAGGGCGAGACCGACCGCGTGGACCTTCACCTCGCCAAGGGAGGACCGGGCCTCACTCGCCTCGAGGCGAAGGAAGCCGTGAAGAGCATGTATCCGCTCGACTTCTTCTCCGCGATGATGAAGTCGATCACGTCGGCGGACGAAGTCACGTTGCACGTCGGGAACGAGTACCCGCTCAAGGTCGAGTTCTCGATGGCGAACGGGAAGGGGTCGGGCCGCTTCCTGCTCGCGCCCCGCGTGGAAGAGGACTAGCGTCGCGGGGCTCGGCCTGCGCGATTCCTCGCGGGCCGTCGCCAGCGTTATGCCTCGCCGCTGATGGCCGGCGGCGATGCCCGTTTCCGAGCCCGTCCGGGTCGCGATCGTCTCCGCCGTTCGGACGCCGATCGGCAAGTACCTCGGATCCCTTAGGGAAGTGCCGGCCACGACGCTCGGCGCGCTCGCGGCCCGCGCGGCGATCGAGCGCGCGCGCCTCGCGCCCGCCGACATCGAGGACGTCCTCTTCGGCCACGCGATCCAGGCGAGCGCCGGCCAGAACCCGGCCCGGCAGGTCGGTCGGGGCGCCGCCGTGCCGGACAGCAGCGGCGCCACGACGATCAACATGGTCTGCGGTTCCGGGATGAAGGCCTTGCACCTCGGGGTATCCGAGCTCCGTGCGGGCGAAGCGAACCTCGTGCTGGTCGGAGGCATGGAGTCGATGTCGCGGGCCCCGTATCTCGTCAGTGGAGACGTACGCTCGGGCGTCAAGTTTGGCGACCGATCGTTCGTGGATGCCATGCAGCAGGATTCGCTGCGCGACGCCTACGCGGAGCACGAGCTGATGGGCATGACCGGAGAGAGGGTCGCCGAGCGCTTCCACCTTAGCCGGGACGAGATCGACCGGTACGCGATGCGCAGCAACCACCGCGCCGCCGCGGCGACCGCGGACGGTAGGTTCGCCCGCGAGATCGTCGAAGTACCCGGCGAACTCGCCCCCCGTTCGAACGGCCTCAAGATCGATGAGTGCGTGCGCGGAGAAACCTCCCTTGAGGGCCTCGCGCGGCTGACTCCCGCGTTCCGCCCCGGAGGGGTGGTCACCGCGGGCAACGCATCGAAGCTGTCCGACGGAGCAGCGGCCCTGGTTCTCGCATCCTCGGCCGAGGTCCGTCGGCGCGGCCTCGAACCGCTCGCGTGGATCCGCTCGATCTGCGTGAGCGGCGTCGACCCGGCGAACGTGATGGAGGCGCCGATTCCCACGGTCCGCAAGCACCTGGCCGCGGAGGGTTTGGAACCCGATCAGTTCGACCGCATCGAGCACAACGAAGCGTATGCGTCCGCGTCGCTGGCCGTGCAGCGCGCCTTCGGCTTCCGCGACGACCGCTTCAATCCGGTGGGTGGGGCGGTCGCTCTCGGCCATCCGATCGGCGCGAGCGGCGCGCGGATCCTCGTGACGCTCGTTCATGAGCTCGTAAGGGCCCGGGGAGACCTGGGACTGGCCACGCTGTGTATGGGCGGCGGTAACGGGCTCAGCACTATCATCCAGAGGCCCTAGTCCTCCGGGGACAACCTCCCGCGCCCGGGCGACGGGAGGGGGCGTTTACCGGCGTCCCGAGGGCCGACGGCGCTCGGGCCCGATCAGGTCGAGGCCCGTGAGCGTTTC
>JAJYUO010000082.1 GCA_021792485.1 Thermoplasmata archaeon | reverse complement strand
CGGTCCCGAGAGGTCACTCCCCCTTGCGAGGGAGGGGATCTCGGGGCTCCACGCCCCATCGGGCCATCGTGTGGCGCTGCCTTGGAAGAGACCGGATCACGAATCCCCGGCTCGCCGTGGCCACGCCGAGCGCGCGCGCTCCTTGAGGGAACGCCTCGCACTCGACGTGCCGAGAGGGGCGAGGTATTTAACGGCGGCGCGCGGGATACTTCTCCGGGCTCCCTTCCAAGCGTCGAACCCAATTCGGCACTTCGAGCAAGGAGGTGACCTCGGGGGGATCCTCGTTGAACGCGATCCCATCGCGGTGCAGCCACACCGATGGGATCCCCGCGGCGCGCGCCGCAAGCGCGTCGGTCTTCAGCAGGTTTCCCACGTAGAACGCCTCGTGAATGGTGACCTTCGCGCGGGCGAGGGCCCGGCGAAAGATCTCCGGGTCCGGTTTACACACGCCCTCGGTTCCGGAACTCGTGACCGTGTCGAAGAGCTCGAGGATGCCGGTCTGATCCAGGATCCGGCGGACGCTCGCTTCGGAGTTGGAGTTCGATATGACCCCTAGCTTCCGGCCGTCCTCGCGCAGTTCGTCCAAGCACCGGCGCGAGTCCGAGAACAAGCGGTACGGCGCGCGCTGTCGGCGGATGTCCTCCGTGAACCGGGTCGCGGTCGCGAGGCTGACCTCGCGCTGGGCGGCTTGCGAGAGGACCTTTTGCCAGAACTCGACGACGTGGTCCGAGAGCTCTCCGTCCATCTCCGCCTCCACGTCGCGAAAGGCATGGACGAGCTCGTCCGGCTCGAACTCGAGGTAGTGGCGGCGCGCCGCGTCGGTCCACCCGATATAGTCACGCTCGTCGACGAGCGTACCCCCAAGGTCGAAGAAGACCGCCCGGATCTTCGGTGAAGGGGTCGCCATCGATTCCGCGACCCCACGCGGCATAGATATCCGTCGCGACCCGATCTTGCGCGCTCGGTCGATTCTGAGCCTCGCTCCCGGCTTGCCACGCTCACCGAACCCGGAGCGGCTCGATGGGGCCAGCGACAGGATACCGGCGGGGCGATGAGCCCGGTTCATGGGGAGCGCGTAAAAGGTCCCGGGACTATCGGTCCGATCGATGGCAAGTTCCCGTTCCGACCGACCGAGCCCGTCCGCGCTGCCGCCGCGGAAGGTCTGCTACCTCAGCCGAAAGAGAGGGTGGACGGATCCGACCCGTCCCCGTCGGCCGGTCTCCGAGGTAAATCTCCTCGCGGTGTATCTTGGATCTCGGGTCTGGACCCTCGAGACGGCATGGGCGGCGGTGTTCGGCAACCTGATCCCCCCGTCGGTCGCGAGAGCGTACCGAACCGCGACGGCGCGCGTTCCGGTTTCGGAAAGCGAGATCCGCATTCTTCACGAACTCGCAGACCGACTCCACGTAGAGCTCCGGGTGGTCGACTGAGTTTCGCCACGACGGCCGGGCCGGACGCGCCGGGGGTCGAACGCGCGGAACGTTCGGGCAACCCAACGGATGCCCACAGGCACGGTCCGAGCGGTCCCTTCGATCGGATCCCGCCGCAAGGGGACGGGCGAGATGCCTGGAGGCTTCCGGTCGCTCGTCGCTTTCGCCGGATGCGCGCTATTCGACGGTCTCGGTTCCAATGGCCCTTCGGTTCCGGACGTCCGTACGCGTTCGGGCGGGCGCCGAAGCGAACCCTAGGCGACGCTCACGCTCTGGAGGTCGGTGTGGCGCACGAGGATCGCTCGCGCGATCTTGAGGTTGCGCGCCTGCTTCCCGATCGCGCGCGCCTTCCACGCCGGGTCCACGGTCACGGTCGCGTGGCGAGCGCGGCCTTTCATGCGGATGTCGACGCCCTGGGGGTGATAGGCATAGAAGATGTTCCGCGCGAGCGTCGCGGGATCGTCCGAGTAGGCGACGACCATAATCTCCTTCTTCAGGAGCGCTTTGAGCCGCTCGATCCGGACTCCGCTCGGGCCGATCGCCTGCGCCAGCCCCGCGGGGTCGATGAGGAAGACGAGCTTTTCCTCCGCGAGGAAGCAGTCGCGCACGTGCGCGCCGGTCGCTTCCTCGAAGAGGCGCAGGTAGCCTAAGGTCTCGGTGTCGAGACTGATCTCGGGCACGGTCCGTCCGCGCTCCCGGCCCCGGACCGATCCGGACCTACGAGGTCTCGAGGGAGAGGATCGCGCTGGAACCCGGGTCGATGACGGCCATCGCGCTGATCGGATGCGGCCGACCGCAGGCCTGGCCCAGTTCGACGGCCGTCCCGTCGTAATGGTAGATCGGAATCGGGCCGATCGCCCGCTCCCGGGCGAGCCGCGGATCGGGGCAGCTGGACGCGACGATCACGAGCCTGGCTTTCCTCGCCTCGGCGGCCTCCAGAGTTTGCGAGAGGCCGATGCGGACCGTTCCCGTATCGAGTGCGACCTTCAGCGCGTGGGCGAGATCCATCTACGCGACCTCCTCGCCGCTCTTTTCCACCGTCTCGGGATGGCCGGGGCGGTAGACGAGGTTCACGGCACCGGTGCCGAGCGTGATCGGCTGGCCGACGATAATGTTTTCGGCGACCCCTTTGAGTTCGTCCGTCTCGCCCGTGATCGCCGCGTGCAATAGATGCGCCGCGGTGATCTCGAAGGCGGCGCGGGCCAGTACGCTGGTCTTCTTCCCGGAGATTCCGTGGCGGCCGATGGCGCGGATGTCCCCTTCGTTCGTCATCACGTCCGAGACGAGCATCAGGTGCCGGATGTCGACCCCGAGTCCCTGCTCGGCGAGCGTCCGGTTCGCCTCGCGGATGAGCGCGACGCGTGCGGCTTCGATGCCGTAGACCCGGTAGATCTCAAAGACGGAGTTCGTTGTCGTGCGGGCGCCGTCGACCCCGGGGATCTCGAGGACCTTCTCCAGGTTCGAGCCCTCGGTATAGATGACGTACTCCTCCTTCTCGCGCCGGATCAGCGCGCGCTTGATGCCGGGGACCCCCCGGATCTGGATGCCTTTCGCGTCCTCGCTCGCGAGCAGGAGCTTGCGGAACGGCATCTCCTCGACCGGTTCGTCCTTCTTCGACCGGGCCGTCGGCTCCGCGTGCTCCTTCAGGTGGATCTCGAAAGCGCGGTTCTCTCCCGACCCGGATCCCGGGCGAAGATCGAACATGCGTCCGTCGATCCCCTCCGCGAGGGCGCGCTCGAGATCGGCCCGCGCGATCCCACGCGACTTGAGCAGGGCCGCCTGCGGAGTGATGACCACCTTGAGCTCCTCGACGACCGTACCGATCGTCGCGACATCGGGGACGGTGGTGACCTCGATCTGGAGCGCGATCTTCTGGACCTCGTCGCGATCCTTGCGCAGCTTCGGGTCCACGTAGACCGTCATCATCGGCGTCGACGGCACGCGACGCGCGTCGACGAGCTCGATGAGCCGGGGGAGGCCGAGCGTGACGTTCATCTCGGCGACTCCGGCGTAGTGGAACGTTCGCAGCGTCATCTGCGTTCCCGGCTCACCGATCGACTGCGCCGCGATGATCCCGACGGACTCGTGGGCGTCGACCTCGGCCTTCGCGAACCGTTCGGCGACCGCGCGCACGGCCCGTGTCGTCTCGGCCGGGGTGAGGCGCAGCCGAGCGATCTTCTCCTTGAGCTCCGCGAGGAGCGACGGAGGGAACCGGACGCCCTCGTCCTCCGCGATCTCCTCGATGCGGACGCGCGGGAAGAACGCTTCCAGGGCGACGTAGAGCCTCTCGACGTTGGTGAGAAAGGACGCCTCGTCTGCCGGCTTGTGGCGGTGCGCGATGCCGATGAAGTAGCCGCGGACGTTCCAAAGCTCATCCGCGGCTGCCTGGTAGGTCGTCGTGGCCGCCTTGACAGGGCTCGGGTCGAGCGTGGGGGCGGCGCGCCGCAGGGCTGCACGATCGGGGTGAACTGCGTTGACGGCCGCGAAGATGGCGTGGATGTTGTTGAGAGCTTTGCGTGCATCGTCACTATCGCAGTGGTCGCCCCAGTCGACTGGGGTCGTCAAATCGGTGACGCCCCACGCGCGCTTCCAATCGTCGGTCTGTTTGATGAGAGCATTCCGCGCATCCCTCGCGGCAAGGCCCTCGTCCTCGTCTTCGTCTGTAGAGGGGTCGGCGATCTTGGCGATCTGATTGATCATCTCGCGGAGCTGATGGGCAGCCATGCAGAGGCGGTCAGGGAGGTCGCTGTAGTTGAGCACGCCGATTGCGGCGAGATATTGCTGGCCCACGTTATGGGCGCAGTTGGTGACGAGGAGCTGATGGATGTGGGTCTGCCGTTTGTCGAGGCGGACCGGGCCTGGTGCGGCGGGGTTGGGGTCGATCATCGGGAATCAGAGGACCGGGATGGGGGCATGCCGGCCTCACCGAGGCTGTTCATCTTGGCTGTCGCTGCGGGACTGTAAGAGCGGGCAGCACTCAAGGAGCGGTGTGGGATGGTTCTTCCCGTGGACGAAGAGGCCATCGCTACCTGACATGCCGGAAGCGCACACCATGGGAGGTCACCGCTTCGTCTCCGACTCCCGCAGCATGTGGATCATCGCCTCGTACGTGTCGGTGGTATTCAGGTGGCTGTAGACGTGATCGATCATCCGCAGCGAGGAGTGGCCGGCGATCTTGGCGAGAATGAGGGGGTTCATCCCCGAGCGCAGCGCATTGGTGATGAAGCTGTGGCGCAGAAGGTGGGTGTGGACCCGCTTCTTGATGCCGGCGCGCTCGGCGGCGCCGCGGACGAGTTGGAGCACGCCGCTGCGTGTCAACGGCTCGTAGTCACCGGTCTTACCCCGCCTGAGACTGATGAAGAGGTGGCTGTCCCGGGCGTCGAGAGGTTGCCCTCCACTGATGTAGCGCTCCAGCCGGCGGTGGAGGGCAGGGGGAAGGGGGACCTCGCGCTCGCGGTCACCCTTCTCGCTGACGCGGAGATAAGCTTGGCGGTCGCGGCGGAGCAGGTCTTCGACCCGCAGCCCAACCAATCCCTCCGCGCGCAGGCCGCAGTCGGCCAGCGTTCGGATGATGAGCTTGTCCCGCTCGGTGGGCGCCGCCGCCTCTAGGGCGTCGATCTCGTCGCGGTCGAGGACCTCCAGGACGCGGCGGGGGAGGCGGGGGAGAGCGGGGCGGGCAGAGACGACCTCGCCCTCGCGCTGGCACCAGGTGAGAAACCCGCGCACGGCGCGGATGTAGGCATG
Source organism: Thermoplasmata archaeon (assembly GCA_021792485.1). GTDB lineage: Archaea > Thermoplasmatota > Thermoplasmata > Lutacidiplasmatales > UBA184 > Lutacidiplasma. The sequence continues at coordinate 533 of JAJYUO010000082.1, read as the reverse complement.
GACGGAGAACTTCGACAATGCCTGAGTGCGTTTGCCCCCCTCTTCTTGGAGGTGAACGCTGAACGCTGCCAGCGTCCGGGCGTCCAATTGCTCGGGCGTCTCGATGTCGTTGTCGGCGCACCAGGGCAGGAAGATGGAGCGCAGCGGGTAGCCGTAGCTGTTGTGAATCGTCGAGGGAGCCAGGCCGCGGGCGCGGCATTCCATGAGGTAGTCGTCGACCAGGCGGGTGAGGCGTGATGAGGGAGCCGGCTCGACGACGGTGACCTTGGCCATGGCGACGCGACCTCACAGAGCGCTTGCCTGTTGCAGCGCGAGTTTATCAAAACGCGCTCCTCAACAGGACTTGCTACGCCAGGATTTGGCCTATGTTGAAGCCAAACTTAGGAGCGCTCGGGTGACACGCAAGCGCTCTTGCTCAACTCGAAATCGGCGGGTGGTGGAGACGGGGGGGCTCGAACCCCCGACCTCTTGCATGCCATGCAAGCGCTCTCCCAGCTGAGCTACGTCCCCGGGGCCGCTTCATGGTACTCGCT
>JAJYUO010000081.1 GCA_021792485.1 Thermoplasmata archaeon | reverse complement strand
ACGCGCGAACCCGACCCTGTGCCATGCCGACCGGGGCGAGCCCGGCACCCCTTTATAAGGAAAACACCCCGCGGTGGAACAAATGAGCGAGACGCCCCTCCGCTACGCCCTAGTGATCCTCGACGGGCTCGGAGATCGCCCCAACCCCGCGACCGGCGATCTGAGTCCCGTCCAAGCGGCGCGTACGCCCGAGCTTGACCGCGCCCTCCGCAACGGGCAGATGGGCCTGGTCGACGTCATCGGCCCCGGAACGGCACCGGAGTCCGATGCCGGCGTTCTCTCGCTCCTGGGGTACGACCCGATGCGCGATTCACCAGGTCGCGGCGTGCTCGAGGCGGAGGGAATCGGCGTGCATGTGGCCAGGGGGGAGGTCGCATTCCGACTCAACTTCGCCACGACCGACGGCGCCGGTACGATTGTGGACCAGCGGGTGGGCCGCTCGTTGACGACCCACGAGTCGGAGGCACTCGCCGAATCGCTCACGAAGGGGGATCTCCTCGGCGATCTTGGCATCGAAGCGACGGTCCGAGCGACGGTGGGCCATCGGGGGGTCTTGATCCTTCGACCGCGCTCGGGCGGGAGCCTCTCCCCTCGGGTGACGAACGCCGATCCGTTCTACGAGCGCGTGGGGGGAATGGGCCGGGCGCGCGCGAGCGTCGACCGAAGAATCCCGGAGGTTCGGCCGGAGAACGACGATCCCGCCGCGATCCGGACTGCGGCGGCGACGAATGCCTTCCTCGCGCGGTCCGCGACCGTTCTGGCGGGTCATCCCATCAACGGGCGACGCGCCCTTGCCGGCAAACCCGTCGCCAACGGCATCCTGTTGCGGAACGCGGGAACGGCCCCGTCTCCGCCACCGAAACCGTGGCGGGAGCGATGGGGGATCCCCGGCGCCGCGATCACCGAGATGCCGGTGGAGCGCGGGATCGCCCGCCTCCTCGGTCTGGAGGATGAGTACGTAGGACCGATGGGACCGGATCGCGATGCCGGCTACCGCGAGCGAGCGGAGCACACGATCCAAGCGCTGGCCCGGCATCCGTTCGTCTACGTTCACCTCAAGGGACCCGACGAACCCGGTCACGACGGAGACGCGATCCGCAAGCGGGAGGTCGTAGAGGCGATCGACCGATCCTTCTTCGGTCCGTTTCTGGCCGATGTGGACCTCGCTCGTACCCGCATCGCGGTCACCGCGGATCATGCGACGCCCGCAATCCTGCGATCCCATTCGGACGATCCGGTACCCCTCCTTCTTCTCGGAGCAGGGGTGATCGCCGATGCGACCCCGGTCCGCGAAACGTTCGGTGAGACGGCGGCCGGGCGAGGATCGTTGGGGCGCCTGCGCGGATCGGATGTCATCCCGCTGTTACTCGGGCGGCCGGTCCGGAGCCTCGCATGAGATCCCGCGCGATCCGGGTGGCACGGAGTGAGGGCGAAACGGCCCGGCGCGCGCTGCTCGACGCCGGGAAGCTACGCACCGATCTCCGGATCCGGGTCGATGATGGCGAGGTGGTTCTTCCCGTCGGCGAGGGTTCACTTCCGGTGGCGGGGGCGGTAGTGGAAGAGGAGTTCATTCGCCAGGGAGAACCGGAAGCGGCGCGGCGGTACCAAGATCTCGTCTCGCTGCCGCCCGACCGTCGCGCGTTGTTGCCGCGGGCCTTCGACGTGATCGGGGACATCGTGCTCGTTCGGATCCCCGACGAGCTCGAATCCGACGGCCCTGCGATCGGTGATGCTTTGCTCAGGTTCGTACCCGGGGCCCGCCTAGTGGGAGCCGACGGAGGCGTTCACGGGACCGACCGCCGTCGATCCCTGCGCGCGCTGGCGGGCAAGGGGGGCTGGAGAACCCACCATCGGGAGAACGGGATTGAGATCGAGGTCGATGTCGAACAGGCGTACTTCTCCCCCCGGCTCGCGCGCGAGCACGCCCGCGTTGCGGAGGCGGTCCGTCCGGGCGAGACCGTGTACGACCTGTGCTGCGGCGTGGGCCCGTTCTCGCTCGCGATCGCGCGCGACGCTCGGGCTCGCCGGATTGTGGCTGTGGACCACAATGCCGCGGCGACGGACCTCCTGCGCGCAAGCCTCGCACGGATGGCGCCGAGCGTCCCGGTCGACGTCGTCGAAGATGATGTGGAACGATTCCTAAAGAGCGCCGGCCCCGCCGATCGCGCCATCCTCAATCTCCCGCTGCAAGGGATTAAGTATCTACCATCGGTGTCACGCGTCGTCCGCCCCGGTGGTTCGATCCATTACTACGAAGTGACCGAACGCGCGGAGCTCGACGCACGTGCGATGACCATCATGGATCGTGTCGGAGGACCTCGCGAGTGGGTGATCCGGGATCACCGAGAGGTCCATGCCTACTCTCCCTCCTCCGACCTCCGTTCCTACACGTTCGAGCGAAGGGGAGACGCATGAGAACCGTCGTCGATCTCGCCGACGTTTCCGATCGCGATCGACCGCTGGTTGGCGGCAAGGCAAGCAAGCTGGGAGAACTGGTCCGAGAGGGCCTCCCCATCCCACCGGGATTCGTGATCACGACGGAAGCGTACGTCGCGTTCACCTCGATCCCGTCGCTCGCGAAGGTGATCCGGGAATCCTTGGCTCAAATCGACCCCGCAAAGCCGGAAACCGCCGAGGCGGCGTCACGCCGGATCCGCGCCGAGTTCGATTCGACCGAGTTCCCGGCATCCCTGCGCCGCGAGCTCGTTCAGGTCTACGAGGCGTTCGCCAAGGACCACTCCGTCCGGTTCTCCGCGGTGCGGTCCAGCGCGACCGCCGAGGACCTGGAGGGCGCTTCGTTCGCCGGGCTTCAGGACACGTACCTCAACGTCGCGGGAACCGAATCGGTCCTTCGGATGGTCCGGCGCTGCTGGAGCAGCGTGTTCACTCCCCGCGTCATCGCCTACCGAGAGCGCAAAGGGTTCGAGCACTCGGAAGTGGCCCTTGCCGTCCTCGTCCAAAAGATGGTCGACTCGACCGTGAGCGGGATCCTCTTTACCCGCGACCCCAACACCGGCGAGAATCGCATGATCATCGAGGCCGGGTGGGGGTTGGGCGAGGCGATCGTCGGCGGCGAAGTGACCCCGGACCACTACGTCATCGATGGATCCACGCAGGAGATCATCCAGAAGCAGATCAGCGAGCAGCGGATCCGCGTCGTCCGAGCCGAGGGTGGGGGGAACGAGCGACAAGACGTTCCCGAGGTGGAGCGCCGTGCGCAAAAGCTGTCGGACGACCGGATCCGGAATCTCGCGTCGCTCGGGAGGCGCATCGAGGCTCACTACCGTCAACCGATGGACGTGGAGTGGTGCGCGGACTCGCGCGGACTCTACATCGTACAAGCGCGGCCCGTGACGACCATCCCCTCCCGGGGCGACTCCGCACCGTCATCTACGTCGCGTGCTTCTCCCGCCGGGATGTCGAGCGCGCACGCGCCGGCGAAGCCCGGCCCAGGTTCCGAGGAAGAGCCGATCCTTCGAGGATTCGGAGCGAGCCCCGGGCAGGCGAGCGGGGTCGCGCGGATTCTGGCGGGCGCCTCGGACATGGAAAAGCTCCGACCGGGAGAGATCCTCGTGACCTCGATGACGACGCCGGACATGGTTCCGGCCATGGCGCACGCGGCGGCCATCGTCACCGACGAGGGAGGCATGACCTGCCACGCTGCGATCGTGTCGCGAGAGCTCGGGGTCCCCTGTGTGGTCGGAACGCGTTCCGCGACAAAGACGATTGCGGACGGGAACGAGGTCACCGTGGACGGCAAAACCGGGTCGATCTATCGGGGCCGGCGCCTGACCGTCGCGGCTCCGATTCCCGCGGGAGGGATCGAAGGAACGGTCGGCTACTCCGGCGGCGCGCACTCGACCCCGGTGACCGCCACCAAGATCTACGTGAACGTCGGGGTCCCGGAGAAGGCGACCGAGTACGCCCAGCTACCCGTCTCCGGGGTCGGCTTGCTTCGGACAGAGTTCATCTTCACGGCGCACGTTCGCGAGCATCCCCTCAAGCTCCTCCAGGAGGGAAGGCGGGACGAGCTCGTGCGTCGGCTCGCTGAGGGGATCGCCCAGGTCTGCCAGGCGTTCCATCCGCGGCCCGTGATCATCCGCACGTCCGACTTCAAGACCAACGAGTACCGCGGAATGCCCGGGGGATCTTCGTTCGAGCCCGCGGAAGAGAATCCGATGATCGGTTGGCGCGGCTGTTCGCGCTACATCGCCCCCGCGTTCCGCCCGGCGTTTCTCGCCGAGCTCGAGGCGATCCACCAAATTCGTACCGAGCGGGGCCTGAAGAATGCTCACGTCATGTTGCCGTTCGTTCGCAATACTTGGGAGCTCGAAGAGATCACGGGCATGATGCGCGAGGCCGGGCTTCGTCGCTCGCGCGACTTCCAGCTCTACCTGATGGCGGAGGTTCCTTCGACCGTCCTGCTCGCGCGCGACTTCTCGAAGTTTTGCGACGGTTTCTCCATCGGATCGAACGATCTTACCCAGCTCGTGCTCGGCGCCGACCGCGACTCCGAGACACTGGGCCGGATGGGATACTTCGACGAGCGCGACCCTGCGGTCCAACGCGCCATCGAACTCCTGATCGAAGGCGCCCATGCCGAGCATCGGACGGTCGGGATCTGCGGCCAAGGCCCGAGCGTCTATCCGGAGTTCGCCGAATTCCTGGTCCGTCAGGGGATCGACTCGATCTCGTTGAACGCCGATACCGTGATTCCCACGATCCGCACGATCGCCTCTCTCGAGCAACGGATGAAGCTCGAAGGCTTCCGCCGGTCCTCGGCGTGACCGCGCCCTTGTTTCCGTTCTTCCGCGTCCGACTCGCTGCGGCCCTCGCAGACGACCGCTAGGCGGTCACTTTGCGGACGCGCTTCGCGGCGGTCGCCAGTGCGGTGGGCCTGCCGTCGGGACCGCAGGAAGCGAGAGCTCGGCCCCCGCGCGTAGCTCGTAGACCGTCATCGATCGGAGTCGCCGGAATCCTAGGCGGGCGAGGTGCCGGGTCAAGCGCGCCGACTCAGAGATCAGTCCGTAGGTCACCTTTCGGCCGCCGAGCCGGGAGCGCATCACATACCGTACCAGGCCGGTCGCCACCCCTCGGCCGCGGGCCGAGGGTTGAGTCGATATACCAAAGAACAGGGCCCGATCGTCGTGGCGGTAGATCAGGGCGGCACCCAGCCGCTCCCCATTCTCGTCGACCACCACCGGGCGGAGTTCCTCCCCGGGATTCGGGTGGTGGCAAAGGATGTCGACGGCCGTTGCGAACTCGGGCGACTCCTTCGGGCCGACCCAGAGCTGCGCGAGGTCGCGGGCATCCTCCCCGTCGGCGAAGTGGGCGGTGCCGTAGCCGAGCGGCCGGTTCGCAATCCGGCGGCCCGCGAGCACGTCGAGCGGCTCTTCTCGGGGCGAGAAGCCGAGACGGCGCAGAGTCTGGTCGATGTACGCCGGGACCGGGTGTGGAACCCGAAACGCCGGACGGATCGCGCGCTGGAAGTACTGGTCCAGTGCTCGCTCGAAGAATCCGGCCAGACGGTTCTGGCCGACGCGATCGACCGTGGCGAAATTGAATCGGGGCACCGGTATCCGGTCGTGGAGGAGGAGGGTGCCGCCCGCGAAACCTACGGTGAACCCTCCGAGGCTGAGGACCATCGCGCGCTCGTCGATGAGCAGGGCCTCTGCGAGCTCCGCGAGGGAAGGACCGGTCACGGGGAACCCTCCCGGGGACGATGGCGTTCTTTAAAGAATCCTCGTCCTCCTGCGTTCGCGCCGTCGCGAACGGCGGCGAAGCGAGATCGCATGAGCTACCGTCCCCTCCGACCTCCCGCTACC
>JAJYUO010000080.1 GCA_021792485.1 Thermoplasmata archaeon | reverse complement strand
GTTCGCCCCTCGGAGATCGGGGCGTTGCGGGATGGGCTGTCCTCCATCCCGACCCTCGTCGCAGCGCTTGGGAACGTCTCCTCGTCCGAACTATTGTCCCGGCTCGTTCGCGAGGCGGAACCTCCCTCGGACCTTACCCGGTTTCTCGCCGTGTCGCTCGTCGACGAGGTCCCGGCCTCGGTCGAGGATGGGCGGCTTTTTCGGCCCGGCTACTTTGCCGAGCTCGATCGCGCGCGCGAGGACGAGGCGCGCGCGATCTCCGACCTCGAGGAACTCGAGCGATCGGAGCAAGGTGCGACCGGCATCCGGACATTGCGGATCCGCTACAACCAGATCTTCGGGTACTACATCGAGGTCGGCCGTTCTCACCTCGGTCGCATACCGGCCCACTACCGTCGACGTCAGACCGTCGCTCAGGCCGAACGATTCACGACCGACCGGCTCGAGGAGATCGCCGGACGAATCCTCGACGCGCGCGGGCGCCTGCACGAGGCGGAAGCGCAGCAGTGGGAACGCCTGTTGTCCGAGGTCGATCGAGCCGTGCCCGCGCTGCAGCGGATCGGCCGTGCGATCGGTGCGCTGGACGCGCTCCAGTCGTTTGCCTACGTAGCCCAGCGACGCGGCTGCGTCCGGCCCGAGATCGACGAATCCGGCACCATGACGGTCCGGGACGGTCGCCACCCGGTGCTCGAGCGGGTGTTGGGAGAGCGATTCGTCCCCAACGACGTGGAGCTCGATGCCGAGACCGCGCGCCTGCTCGTGCTCACCGGTCCGAACATGTCGGGCAAGTCCACCTACATGCGGCAGATCGGCCTATTGGTCGTTCTCGCCCAGGCCGGGTCCTTCGTGCCGGCCAAGTACGCGCGGATCGGTCTCGTCGATGCCCTGTTCACACGGATGGGGTTCACCGACGAGATCGGGAGGGGTAAATCGAGCTTCATGGTCGAGATGACCGAGGTGGCCGAGATCCTCCGCGAGGCCGACGAACGCTCGCTCGTGCTGTTGGACGAGGTGGGGCGAGGTACCAGCACGTTCGACGGGCTTGCCATCGCCTGGGCTACGCTGCGGCACCTGCACGACCGGACGCGGTGCCGTGCCGTTCTCGCGACACACTACCACCAGCTGACCCAGCTCGTGGAGGGTCTGCGGGCGGCGAGGCTCGCCCATCTCGCGGTCCGCGAGCGGGACGATGGGATCACGTTCCTGCACCGCCTCGTTCCCGGGGCGACCGATCGCAGCTACGGCGTTCACGTCGCCCGTTTGGCCGGGCTCCCTGCGGACGTGCTCCGGGAGGCCGATCGTCTCGTCCGGCGCCTGGAGTCCGAGGGTATCGCCCTATCGCTCGAGGGAAAGGCTCCGTCCGGGTCGCGCCGATACGCCCAGGGAGTTTTGGTTGCCGCCGACGAGCCTCCCCCGTCCCGGTCGGCGATCGAGGACGAGCTCCGGCGTCTCGACCTCGATCACGTCACGCCGTTGGAGGCCCTCCGTCGCTTGGCGGAGTGGCGGGCCAAGCTCCCACCGGAGCCGGGGGACCGATGAGCGCCCCGGCGCGCCGGCCGATCCGCCGGCTCGAGCGGGGCACCGTCCACCGCATCGCCGCCGGCGAGGTCGTCGAGCGACCCGCCTCGGTGGTCAAGGAGCTGATCGAAAACGCGTTCGACGCGGGGGCGAGCCACGTCGCCGTCCGCATCGAGGAAGGAGGGTTACGCCGCATCGAGGTCGCCGACGACGGGTGCGGCATCCCGCCCGAGGAGCTCGGGCTCGCCCTGGAGCGGCATGCGACGAGCAAGATCGGTCCTTCGGATCCGATCGAACGGATCGCGTCGCTCGGCTTCCGCGGGGAAGCCCTGGCCTCGATCGCGACCGTGTCGCGGCTCCGTCTGACCTCCCGGACTCCCGATCGCGAGGAGGCGAGCGGCATCGCAACGGCCGGCGGCGAGCAGCCCCTACGCTTCGAGGAGGGCCGGAGCGTCGGCACGACCGTGGAGGTCGCCGACCTCTTCTACAACACGCCGGCCCGCCGAAAGTTCCTTCACGCCCCGGCGGTCGAACAGCTCGAGGTCCTCCGGGCCGTCGAGCATCTCTACGTCGCACGGCCGTCGGTCGCCCTGCGGCTAACGGCCGACGGGCGCGAGATCGCGGGCTTTCCGGCATCCGAGGACCTGCGCGAGGCGACGGCCCACGTGCTCGGGGCCGAGATGCTGGATCAATCGTTCGTCGTGGAAGCGGAGCTCCCGGGCCTGGGGCGGATCCGAGGCGTGCTCGGTCGGCCGAACCTGGCGACGGGGAGTCCACGTCGGTTCTATCTCAGTGTCAACGGTCGGACGATCGAGTCCCGGGCGATCGCGCAGGCAATCCGGGCGGCGTATCTTCAGTACATTCCCCGTACCCGGTTCCCGATCGGCGCGCTCCATCTCGCGGTCCCCCTCGATCGGGTGGACGTAAACGTCCATCCGACGAAGCGCGAGGTACGGTTCGCGCGCGAGACGGAGCTCGTCGAGGCGGTCCGGATCGCGGTGCGACGTGCTCTCCTCGACTGCCCCGGGCTGGCCCGCGTTCCCGAGATAGCCGCCACCGTTCGTCGATTTTCGCCGGAGGAGTCGCTGGAGGAGGGGTTCTCGACCCGGTCCGAATCTCCGCTCGGGCCCTGGCCGGCGCGAACCGCTCCACTCGGCTCCCGGTCCGTCGGCCCGGGGGCGGCGGGGCAACGCCGCCTCTTCGAACGGCCGGACGCGCCGACGCTCGAAGCTCGCCCGGGGCTCCCTGCGATCTCCCTTCTCGGTGTTCTGGACGCGCTCTATTGGGTCGGAACGACGCCGACAGGTTTCGTTCTGATCGATCAGCACGCGGCGAGCGAACGCCTGCTGTTCGAGGTCCTGGTGGCGGACGGTCACCTCGCACGCCAAGTCCTAGTCGACCCGCTGACGATCTCGCTGACCCCCGCCCAGCGCGCCGCCTGGGAGGTCCATCGATCGACCGTTGCCGACGCCGGCTTCGACGTGGAACCGTTCGGAGGCGATCGAGTTCGGGTCCTTTCGGTCCCTGCCTACCGCGGCCACCGTGCCCGGGCCGAGTCGGTGCGGGAGCTCCTGGAGGAGTTGTCGACCGGTACGCGTCCGACCCAGCCGGACGGTATGGTGGAGCGGGTCGCGGCCACGATCGCGTGCCACGCGGCGATCCGAGCCGGGGACGCGATCCCACCGGACGAGCTCGCGCGCGTGTTGGACGCCCTCTACGAGCGAGCCTCCGCCGTGTACTCCTGCCCGCACGGCCGTCCGATTCTCTTCGACCTTCCCCGCTCGCGCATCGATCGATGGTTCCTGCGCGCGGGCCCGTGACCGGCCGGCGACCCGATCCGCCGTTCCGGCGGGAATACGAGATGGTTGGCCCGGTGCGTCGGCATTTCGAGTCGGAGGGGTTTCGGGTCTACGCGAACCCGGACGGGAGCGATTACTTCGACCTCATCGTCCGACGCGGCGCGGAGATCGGGATGCTCGAGCTCAAGCGCGCCGAGGGTCGTCGGGTCTTCGAACAGGCGGTCCGGCGCCGCTTCTGGGGGAACTGGGTCGGCGTGGCCGTCGGTAGCCGGACCTCCGCCCAGCGGCTGGCCGTTCGCCGATCGGGGCGGTTGACGTCGTGCGTCGGGATCTGGTGGGTCCACAACGCAGGCGTGGAGACGATCCGTCCCCCCTCTCCGTTCCCTCCCCCGGCGGAGCCCCGGGAGGAGCGGACCCGGTTGGTGGCTTGGCTCGACCTCATCGACCGCGGCGAGGTCCCCGTCGGAACGGTGCTGGAGGGTCTCGGGCGGGCGATCCGTGGGCTCGGGCACGGGCGAGCCTATCGAGAGTGGACGCTCGAGGAGCTCGGAGGGCATGCGGGGCGGCGACGCCAAGGATAAGCAGGGGGTCGGAGTCGTGCCCGGCGTGCTTGCCTGTCCGTTCTGCGGCGCGAGGGAGACGGACCGATTCGAGATCGACGGCCAGGGATTCCTCGTCTTCGCCTGCATGTTCAGCCCGTCGGTCGACCTTCGTCGAACGGACGAAGAGATCGCCGGCCTTCTGAGTTCGGAATACGGAGCCCAAGGCTCGGCGTACTTCCGTCGGACGTGCGATCGTCTTCACCGGCTCGTGACCCGACCGCCCCACGACGCATCCGGTGCCCAGCCGTCCGGGAGTGCGGAGGGTTACGCCGGTCCGTAGCGGCGCATCGCCAGCCCCGCGGGGAACGCGATCAACCAGAGATACGGAGCGATCGCCGGGGCCACGAAGGCGATCGGGATCGTCGCGAGGAAGACGAACGGGTGGATGATCGACCGGAGGCGGGCCGCCCGCCGATCCCGCTCGGGAAATGCGGGGTTGACGAGCCCGGCGGGACCCAGGGCGTGCCACCAGATCCCGGCGAGCAGAAGCCCCGTCACGCCGGTCACGGAGGCGAGAACGACGATCCCAACGCTCACCCCGGAGAACTTGTTGAAGACCTCGAGCGCGAACGGGGTCGCGCCGATGCAGATCAGGAGGAAGATGTTGAGCCAGACGAGGAGGGAGTCGTACCGCTCGATGAAGCGGAAGATGCGATGATGGGTCGTCCACCACAGCGCGACGACGAAGAAGACGAGGCCGTAGCCGATGAAGGTGTCCACGTTGCTCGAGAGACCGCTCACGAGGACCGACTCCGAGCAGGGCAGCGTCGCGGTCCCGCAGTCGAGGAAGGAAAGACCGGTGAGGTTCAGGACGAGCAGCGTCATCGCAAACGCGAAGACGCCGTCGCTCAGCGCGAGGATGCGGGAGAGGTCGTTGAGCTCCGGAGGCTTCCAGGCGCTGGGGTTCGGCAGTTCGGCCGCGTACCGGCGCTCGTCAAGGGCCACGCGGACCCGATCGACGAGGGGGGTTTTCCTCTCTGGGTTCGCACTACGCCGGGGGCGCGGCGGCCGAATTCGGTCGGATGTGCGCGAGCGCCGAGCCGGTCGGGACGAGGTGGCGCGGCAAGCCGATCTCTTCCGGGGCCGCGCCGAATGCGAGCGCGACAAGCTGCGGTAGGTGGAACACCGGCATGGCCAGCTCGCGCCCGACCGCGGCCTCGGCCTTGTTCTGGTAGGCGTCGAGCGAGAGGTGGCACAGGGGGCACGGCGTCGCCATCGCGTGCGCCCCGTGGTCCTTGGCATCCGCGATCTGGCGACCCGAGATGCGGTTCGCCGTCTCCCCCTTGACGAAGAGGATGGGGAAACCGCAGCACATGACCCGGCCGCGGTACATCACCGGCTCGGCGCCGATAGCGTCGAGCAGGTCCTCGAACGAGTGCGGTTCCTCCGGGCTCTCCATCGACGACTCTCCGCTGGGGCGCAGCAGGTGGCAGCCGTAGAACGCCCCGACCTTCATCCCGGCCAGGGGCCGCCGGACCCGAGCGCGGACCGCGTCCAGACCGATGTCGCGGGTCAGTACCTCGAGGAGATGCTTGACCTTTACCGTCCCCTTGTACGGGACCCCGATCTTGGCGAGCGCGGGGTCGACGCGCGCCCGGATCGCGGGATCCTCGAGGCGGTGGTTCGCGAGCGACAGCATTCCTTGGCACGTCGAACAGATCGTCAGGATGTCCAGGCCCGCTCGTTCCGCAAGGCCGAGATTGCGCGCGTTGATCGCCACATTGAGGGTGAGGTTCGCCTCGTCGACGAACCCGGATCCGCAACACGAGAACGTAGGGAACTCGACGAGCTCGATGCCGAGCGCTTTCGAGACCCACCGGGTCGCCATGTCGAGTTCGCGTCCGGACTCCTGGGCGACGCACCCGGGATAGTAGGCGAGCTTCACCGCCTCTCCTCCGCCGGCGGATCGAGCTCTCGGTAGAGCATCTCGAGCTGGTCCAGGTCGTCGATCGCGCGGGGCTT
>JAJYUO010000079.1 GCA_021792485.1 Thermoplasmata archaeon | reverse complement strand
CGCAGAAGATCCTCGTGTTCGACCTGGGGGGCGGGACGCTCGATGTCACGATCATGGATTTCGGCGAAGGGGTCTTCGAGGTTCTTTCGACGAGCGGCGACACGCAGCTCGGCGGCACGGACATGGACAACGCGATCACCAACTGGATCGCGGACGAATTCCGAAAGGAGAGCGGCATCGATGTGCGAAACGACAAGATGGCGGTCCAGCGCATCCGCGACGCCGCGGAGAAGGCAAAGATCGAACTCTCCTCGACCCTTGAGACCCAGATCAACCTCCCCTTCCTCAGCGCTACGCAGGAGGGTCCGAAGCACCTCGCGCTCAGCTTGACCCGCGCGAAGCTCGAAGAGCTCCTCCGCCCGATCGTCGACCGCTGCCGGGCGCCGGTCGAGCAGGCGATCAAGGACGCCAAGCTCGAGAAGAGTCAGATCGATCGGATCGTGCTGGTCGGAGGGCCGACGCGGATGCCGATGGTGCAAAAGTTCCTCGAAGCCGAAATCGGCCGACCGATCGAGCGAGGCGTAGATCCGATGGAGTGCGTTGCCATGGGAGCCGCGGTCCAGGGCGGCGTCCTTGCCGGCGAAGTGAAGGATGTCCTGCTTCTGGACGTGACCCCGCTCAGCCTAGGACTCAAGACGCTCGGGGGAGTCTTTACGCGTCTGATCGACCGCAACACCACGATCCCGACGCGCAAGAGCCAGATCTTCACGACGCCCTCCGACAATCAGTCGACCGTCGAGATCGAGGTATTCCAGGGCGAACGACCGCTCGCGGAGGACAACGTGAAACTCGGCAGCTTCCTTCTGACGGGCATTCCTCCAGCCCCCCGAGGCACCCCTCAGATCGAGGTGTCGTTCGACATCGACGCGAACGGCATACTGAACGTCTCGGCGAAGGACCAGGGGACCGGACGCAAACAGGGGATCACGATCAGCGCGTCCAACAAACTCTCCAAGGACGAGATCGACAAGATGGTCAAACAGGCCGAGCAGTACGCGGACCAGGATCGGGAGCGTGCGGCGGCCGTCGAGGCGCGCAACCGCGCGGAGACACTCGCCTACGAGGCCGAGCGCTTGCTCACCGATGCCAAGGACAAGATACCCGAGAGTGAGGCGGCCGACGTTCGCGCGAAGGTCTCGAGCTTGCGGGAAACTCTTCAGTCGACGAACGCGAGCCGGGATCAGATACAGGCGAAGACGGAGGAGCTGACGCAGTCGCTGCACGCGGTCTCTCAGCACCTGTACTCCCCGCCGCCAAACGCACCGCCGACCGGGGGCGCGGCCGAAGCTCCCCCGACGGCGGAGGACTCTTCCGAGTCCCCGCCCGAAGGGACGCCGGACGGGGGCCACGCCGTCGACGCGGACTTCAAGGTCGTTGACCCGAAGCCCGGGGACTCGGACGGATCGTCGTGAGTCGCGCCGCTCGGACGGCCCGAGCGGCCCCGCACGGTTCATCTAGAGCTTCGCCCTAGTCCCGAGCGAATCGGTCCCCCCAGGGACCGAAAGAGGATCGATGACTCTGACCATCCGCACCTCGGCGTGGAAGAACGGAGAGCGCATCCCGACCAAGCATACGGCGGACGGGCCGGACGTATCGCCCCCGTTCGAGTTCGCGGGGATCCCGGCCGGGACGAAGGCGTTCGCGTTGATTTGCGACGATCCCGACGCTCCGGTGGGAACGTGGGTCCATTGGGTTCTCTATGACATCCCGGGGACGGCGAAGGGCCTGCCGGAAGGCGTGGCGACGGACGCCGAACTGCCCGATGGAAGTCGGCATGGAACGAACAGCTGGAACAAGTACGGCTACGGGGGCCCGTCTCCTCCCCCGGGCAAGCCTCATCGCTACTTCTTCCGGCTCTATGCGCTTCGGGAGCCGCTCGGAGCGAAACCGGGACTCAGCGCGGCCCAAGCGGAATCGCTCGCCAAATCGAAAGCGATCGCCTCGGCGGAGTACCTGGGAACGTACGGCCGTGGCTAGCCGCTCGGGGAGACCTACCTCGTGGCGGCCTGAGCCCGGGGTCGCGGAACCTTCGGCGAAGCGGTGGCGTCCTTGTACAGGATAATCCCCAGCACCGTCGCGCTGTAGCTCAGGTTTGCCGCTTGGATCAGTTCCTTCCGGCCGTTCGGGGACCGGGATTCCAGAGTCTCGAGGACCCCGCCGACGAGGGTCCGCACGAGATCGAGCTTGGTCGCGTCCAAGACGGGGGCGCGCGGCTCTTTGGTCATCGCGTGCACGTCGCGCAGTTCTTCGAGGTTCGAGCGATAGACCTGCGCGATGATCTCGTCGCCGATGGCGGAGTCCGATGGGATCAGCTCCATCTCGTATCCGGCGACCTAGGGCGTCCGACATGAAAGGGCATCGGTCGGACCGCTCGTCGGGCCTGCACCCGGCCCGCGGTCGAGTGTCGAGTATAAGCCACCGGAGACCTCAGCGAGCCCGGGGGAAGAGACGATGAGCGAGCGGGAACGGACGGTGACCGCGGCGGACGGTCGCGAGCTCCGGATCAGCGAAGGCGGAGCGCGCTCCGGGCCGGTGGTCTTCGTCCTCCATGGGACCCCGATGAGCGGATCGCTCTACCCGGCCCACGCCGCCGACGCGGCGAAGCGCGGCATGCGGTTGGTTGGGTACGATCGACCGGGCTACGGGGGTTCCACGGTCCACCCCGGCCGCACGATCGCGGATGCCGCGGCCGACGTTCGGGCGATCGCAGACGATCTCGGAGTCGAGCAGTTCGGGGTCTGGGGCATTTCCGGAGGGGGACCCCATGCCTTGGCGTGCGCCGCTCTCCTTCCGAAACGGGCGGTCGCCGTGGCCGCGCTTGCGTCTCCGGCACCATACCCGGCCCCGGGAATCGACTGGATGGCGGGTACCGGAGAGGCGAACGTCGCCGAGTTCCGTGCATCGATGGAGGGCCCGGAGGCTCTCGAGGGGTTCCTAGCCCCCTTGCGGGAGGCCTACTTCGCTCCGAATGATGACCGACTCCTGCGGGACCTAGAGAGCTTGCTCAGTCCCGTCGACAAGGCCGTTTTTCAAACGATCGGACCGTATCTCACCGCGGGCGCCCGCCGGGGTCTCGCACCGGGTGTGGCCGGCTGGAGGGACGACGATCTCGCCTTCGTGCGCCCGTGGGGGTTTTCGCCGGAGGAGATCCGCTCGCCCGTCGCCCTGTGGCAAGGGAAGCACGATCTCTTCGTCCCGTTCGCGCACGGCCAGTGGCTCTGCAGCCGCATCCCGCACGCAGCTCAGAACCTCACCGAGGAGGACGGGCACCTGACGCTGTACCAGAACCGCATCCCGTCGGTTCACTCTTGGCTGGCGACCCACCTGGGTCGCTGAGCGGGCGAGATCGACGCACTCGGCTCCCCAATCGGGGGGAGCGGGATACCTCCTGCCGCTATCCGGGTCAAGACACCGGCGAGCACCCCCGGTCCATCGATGCTACGCATCCGGGATCTGATCCCCCACGAGTTTGGGGCTCCTTCCCCCCACGGGCGCTGGTGGACCGGGGCCCGCACGATCCTCGGGATCGGAAGAGGCCAAAGGTCCGGCTCCTCCTCTTCCCGCAACCGCGAACACGATCCGCAGATCCGAGCGGACGAAACGGTCAAGCGCGTCGTCGAGCCGGGCACCGCTCACCCCGGCACGGTGCCCGCGGGATGCGACCGGGATATGGCTCCCGTAACCGACGGTCGGGCCGAGGCGTTCCTTCAGGAGACGCCGACGAGCTTCCGGGAACGGAACGCGCCTCGACCCAGCTCGATTTCGCGGAGCGTTCCCTTCGCAAGACCCCGATAGGCGCGTCAACGACTTTCGGAGGATTGGCAGGGGGCGCCCGGTGCGCGAGAGCGTGCAGGGGCCGAGAGCAACCGCCTTCGAGTGCTGATTCCGGCCCCCTCCGGGGCGATCGGCTACGAGTCGTCATCCCGGCGCCGGCGGCGGGGCCGTGCCTCGTCCTCGTCGCCGTCCCGGTCCTCGGCCCTGCGTCGATCGCTGTCAAAGCGACGGCGAGGCCGCCACGGCGGGCTCTTGGCGCCGGATCCCGGTCGGCCGCCCCCGACGAATCGGTTGCCTCGGCCAAAGGGACGCCGTGCATCTCGTCCACCGAATCCCCTTCCGCTCCCGTATCCCCGCCGGTCACCGCCCCGGTCCAGAGCGCGTGGCGGAAGCGTGAACTGGTTGCCGCAGGAACCGCACCGGGCCGAGACCGTTCCGTCCTCGTTGGTCGAGAAGGTCAACTGGCCCCCGCACTCGCGGCACGGCCGGGACGGGGTACGCCGGCCCTCCGTCGCAGGTCCCTGTGGTCCACGCTGCGCGAAACGCTCCGCGGTGCGATCGGATCGTACGAACGTCAGCGTGGCGCGGCATCCCGGGCAGTGCGCGATGAGCGCTCCCTGGATTCCCGCCCGAAGGGTCATCGCCGACCCGCAGGCTTCGCACACCACCGCTCCCGAAGGTTCGCCGCCGCTCGGGACGGGACGACCCGCGGGCAGGTCTCCTCCCTGTAGGATCGTGAAGGCGTGTCCGCAGCCGGTGCAAGAACCGACACGGACCTCGGCAGCGCGGGCTTCGACCTCGATCGCTCTTCCGCAGTCCGGGCAGTGATTCGGCATCGTAGCGACCGATAGACGGTTCGCGATCGCTTAATACGGAGAGGGATCGCCTGCGGGCCGCTCGCCCGGTCGATTTGGGAGCCCGGCTAGTCGCGTCGGACTCCGACAAGCAAGAGCGCGACCCCGACCACGACGATCGCACCGCCGGCGTAGAGAGCGTACAGGACTTGCGTCGACATCGCCGGGGCGCTGTTCGCGAGGGCGTTCACCAAGACCGCCGAAATTACGGCCACGAGGAATCCGAGGAAGGCGATCGCCGCCCCGGCGGTCGCGAACGTAGACGCGGGGATTCGAGAAGCCGCCCTCGAAGACGCGAATCCTCGCATGTGCGAGCGCTTGGAGTTCATGATCCCTTAAGAGACCGCGGTTGGTCATCCGCGTCGGGGAGTCTCCGTACCTCGCGGGGCCACCGTCGGCCCGGAGCCGGCCCGATGTACTGAACGTCCGGCCGGATGACCCGGTTCCCGTCGGCCTGCTCGAGTGCGTGGGCGGTCCACCCAGCCGTTCGGGCGATCGCGAACGTCGGGGTAAAGCATGTCCGGGGCAAGCCCACGGCCTCCAGTAACACGGCAGCGTAGAACTCGACGTTCGTGTAGATCCGCGCGTTCGGCCGACGACGGCGCAAGGCGAGCAGGGCGGACTTCTCCACCTGCTCGGCGAGGGCGATTCGGGCCGGATCTCCGACGCTCCGAGCGAGTTGGTGCAGGAGTTCCGAGCGCGGATCCTCGACCTTGTAGACTCGGTGGCCGAATCCAAAGACGAGTTGCTTTCGGTCGAGGCGCTCTTCGATCCAGCGCTCGGCGCGGTCGGGATCTTGGATCGAATCGAGCATGTCGAGCACCAAGCTGGGGGCTCCGCCGTGACGGGGCCCCTTGAGGACGGCCAGAGCGGCGGTCGCCGCGCTCGCCAAATCCGATTCGGTCGATATGGCGATGCGCAGGGCGAACGTGGAAGCGTTCATTCCATGGTCAGCGAGCAGGTCGAAGTACCCCTCGAGAGCCTGGACCCGCCGCGGATCCGGACGGCCTCCGAAGAGCTGATGGAGGTACGTTTCGACCTGACCTCGGGCCGGATCGACCGGAACGGGCTCGAGCCCTTGGCTGCGGCGATAGAATCGGGCGAACGCGAGCGGAAGCCGTGCGATCAGATCGAACCCGTCCTCGACTTTGGGCGGATATCCATATTGCCCGGTCCCGGCGGCGGAAAGCAGCGTTCGCAGTGCCTCGAGCGGAGGCTCGTCCGCCGGTAATACGTCGACGACCCGGAGGAGGTGCGGGGGGAGCTCGCGTC
>JAJYUO010000002.1 GCA_021792485.1 Thermoplasmata archaeon | reverse complement strand
TCCGGGCTCGCTAGGGCGATTTCGAGCGATCGGAGGGCGCGAACATCCCCGATCTCGCCCAGACGAAGCGCGGCGCGGTTCGCCCGACCGCCGTCGGCGTGGGAGAGCTCGGAAAGGAGTTCGCCCAGCTCGGTGTCCCCGATCCTCGGTCCCAAGGGGGCGGTCGAACGTTCGCCGGCGCTCCCGGGGCCCGGGTTCCTCGCGGGAGGTCGATTGCGCGTCGCCGGGGAGCGGGCCACGGCCTCCTCAGGCGGGAGGAGGGCTAAGACGATGCCCGTGCCGCCATGGCGGGAGGACCCGGGCCTGCCGGCCCGCCGCCATGGGTCAGCGCGGGACCGGGCGGTGCGCCGTGGATGCCGCGGCCTTCCGGGCCTGATCCTCGGCCGCGACGGCCGCGTTCGCCGCTGCGATTGCGTCGAGCTTCTTCGCGAAGTTGACGAGGTGATCGCCGCGAATCCCGATGACCATCTGATCGATACCGAGGTCGGCATAGATTCGCGAGCCGATGCACCCGAACGAAACGGCGACCGGCGCGCCCTGATTCATGATCGGGACGATGGCGCACATCGGCCGGCCGTTCATCGGGACCGGAAGCGCATCCGCCCCCGAACCGGCGGCTTCCGTGGCCAGCATCGCCCCCTTCGGGTTCGCGAAGATCAGCACGACCGTCGGCGGCATCGAGAGCGAGCCGAGAGGACCATACGCCACGAACCTCGGCGCGGTCGCATTGTGCGGGACGCGGGACTCCTCGCCCGGGTTCAGGTAGCCGATCTTCTGCATCGTCCCAAGGGTTGACATGAGCCGATCTCCCACGTCCCCTTCGGCCGGTACGCCGAGGACGTACGCCCCGATCTCGCACTCCTCATGCTGCGGAAGAGCGGCATAGAACGCCCTCTCCGTCCCGAAGGCAAAGAACGTGCACACGGAAGGGGCCCCACCCTCGTGCTGCGGCAGGCCGGTCGGGGCCGTGTCGAGATACGAGATCTGGACCGGCGCCTTGCCTAGGCCGAGCTGGCGCTTGAGCTGGGCTGCGATCGACGTGTAATCGACCATCGGCGTGCGGAGGAAGCGCCCGGGAAGGGTATAGGGGTTGCCGCAGGAGCTCGGGAATCCCATCTCCTTCCGGAAGATCGTGCGCCCGAACGCCGAACGCCCCGGCCCATTCGGACTCTCGAGGGCCCAGCCCGGCGATGCCTGTCTCGCGATGCGACGGCGGTTCCACCGATATCGCGACGGACGCTACCGCGTACGCCGGCCTTCCCCCGCGCCCGCCGTGCGGGGAAACTCTGCGGCACATCGGCGAGTGCGGCGGGCGGAGGCCACCACCTCGGCTCCCGCGCTAGGCGCGGAGCGGGATCCCGGGGCACCGGCCCCGACCCGTGGCTCGTTTGGGTCCGCAAGACTCTTCCGTAGCCGGACCACGCCCGAAGGCCAGAGGTCTCCTTCGTGACACCTTCCTTCAAAGATCGCCTTGTCTCTTCGAGCGCCCCCTCCTTCGGGACGTGGATCTCCTCCCCTTCGCTCGTCCACCTGGATGCGCTCCGCGGACTGGGGTTCGGCTGGTTCATGATCGACACCGAGCACGCCCAGGTGAACCCCGAGACCCTCGCGGCGATGGTGGCGATGATCGGGCACGACGGCCCCGCCCCTCTCGTTCGGGTCGGAGACGTCGACCCCTACCTCGTCAAGCAGGCGTTGGACTCCGGGGCCGAGGGGATCCTGGTACCGCTCGTGAGCACGGACGCGCAGGCGCGAGCCGCCGTCGCCTATGCCAAATACCCGCCCGACGGGATCCGGGGAATCGCGGCAGCCGCCGCGTCGCGCTACGGGATCGATCTCGCCCGGTACCTCCGTCGCGCCAATGCCGACACGATCGTCGGCGTCCAGATCGAGACGCGGGACGGCCTCGCGAACGTGGAGGCCATCGCCGCGACGAAGGGCGTCGACCTCCTGTTCGTGGGTCCGCAAGACCTGACGCTGAACCTCGGGTTGATGGACGAGCGAACGCACCCGAAGGTCCGCGATGCGATGGGCGAGGTCGTCCGGGCCTGCGCCCGGCACGGCAAGATCGCCGGCACGCTCGTCGTCGATCGGGCGGAGAAGCAGGCGGCGCTCGACCTCGGGTTCCGCTTCATCGCCCTCGCCTCCGATGTCCGCTTCGCGATCGACGGAGCGCGGCGCTTCCTCGAACCGTGAGCCGGGGGTCGTACTGGATCGCGGCTCCTTCCGGATCCACGGGGCCGGTTCAGAGGATGATCCGCTCCTCCTCGACCGCGCGATGGTCGAGCGAGAGCCGATCCAGTCGATAGGAGTCGCCGCGAAAGAGCCGCGCTTCGCGCGCCCCGTCGTAGAGCGCAGCAACGAGCCGACCGATCGCATCGGCCTTCATCACGCCGCTTCCCGAGTCCCCTCCGACGAAGATCACCCCGCACGCCTCTTCGGTGAGGACGGGAAGCCCCTCGGGGCTGAAGTGATAGTAGCCGCCCCACGAGCTTTCTAGGCGCAGTCCGGTCGTATCGAATCCCGGGAAGTAGGGAGTGACGGCCGGAAGGACGTCGGTCGCGAACGCCTCCCGGTCCCCCAGTCGGTCCGCCCGGTAGTCGAGAGCCCCTTCCGTGCTCGGATCTTCGCGCGTACCGATCGGATGCGCGACGCGATCCACGCCCCCCATCCAGATCCGCCGCTCGCCGAAGATCGGCTTCATGGTGGCCCCGGTAGGCAGAATCACAAACGGGAGGCGGGGGCGCCCGGTCGGAACGTCGATGGGATCGACCGGCGGAGCCCACCCCAAGAGCCGATCGACTTCCTGGCCCGAAACGGAGAACAGTAGCTGGGGTCGGGGGCTGCAGGCGGTCGCGATCCCCACCGGGTGGAGCAGATGCTCGGCCCAGGCGCCCGCCGCCACGATGACCCGGTCGGTCCGGACGAACGACCCGTCGCCGAAGACGACCCGGGCGATGCGCAGTCGGCCCGGGATGCGGTCTTGGAAGGCGTACGGCAGCTTCGAGGGCTCGTGCAGGAGGAGTTCCTCCCGTCCCTCAAAGGATAGTCGCTGGACGCAGAGGCCGAAGGCGAAATCGACCCCCCGGGCGCGAGCGGCTGCGAAATAGAAGTTTGCCAGCTTCTCGGGGGCGACCGCACCGCAGGTGCGACCGAACAGCCCTCCGGCGATCGCCTCGGGAGGCGGTGCGGCGTCTCCCTCGTACCATCGGGAGGGGGCAGGATCGAGGCCGGGGCAGGATCGCACATCGGAGAGTTCGACCGGCCGGGCGTCCAACGTGCCTCCGCTCTTCCGGACCAGGTCTCGGTATTCGTTCATGTAGCGTTCCGGAAGAAGCCAGAGGTATCCGTAGAGGTCGAGAAGCGGCGAGGTCCCTCGCAGCTCCTCGTGTTCGTCCATCAGATGCCGGTAGAAGGCGATCGAACTCCGCGCGAGCTGCCGATTGTCCGACGAGCTGAACACATCGCGCACCATGGCGGCGCTGGCCCCCATCGATCCTTCGCCGGGGCCACTGCGAGCGTCGACCACCAAGACGGAGAGCTCGGGTCGCCGGTCGATGAGATGGTAGGCCGACGCAAGGCCGAACGCGCCGGCGCCCACGATCACGACGTCGTACCGATCCTTCGTACGCATCCTGCTCCCTCGCGCGGGCCCCGCGGCGCTCGGGCCTGGAAGGGTACTTCCGTGAAAGGTTGTTCGGACGGCGGAATCCCGTTCGCGGTCGCGCCCCCGCATCCAGATATGGGCCGCGGGCGTGCGTTCCCCCGGACGTCCGGATGTGGGCTCGCGACCCGCCGTGCGAGGTATTCAGCTGTCGCCACGCCGCCGGATGGCACCAGTTCGTCGACGGGGAGGTCGAGTGTATGCTCTGCTACATCCGAGCGAAGAGGCGGCTGTCTCCGGCCCCGGTCCCGCCGGCGGCGTACGTGTGTTCGCTGGTCGGCGCCGGGCCGGAACCGACGCCCTGACGCGGCGGAGCGCCGCATCCGGCCGGCGCGGCCCGCAGGGTTCCCGCGAACGCCGAGGGTCAACGCTCGTTCTTTTCATCCTCTCGCTCCGTTCCGTAGTCGCGTCGGGCCTGCCCGGGACGTGGGCGCGAAGGAAGCAGCGTGGCCGAATCGGCATGCACGGAAACGGTGGACCTTCCCGAACGGGTTCCGATCGCGACCGCCCTCGCCCTGGCATCGGCATTCCGTACGTACTACCTCGGTCGGCAGCGGGCGGGCCCCTCCACGTTGAACGTTCGAAGTTGGCAGGACGATACGCTCGGGCGTACCGAGTATTCGTGGTCGGCCCCCATCGCGACCCCGGAGCCGCCCTACCGGACCGACGCCGACGTTCGCGTGATCCTCACGCCCGACGACGTACGCATCGAGGTGACCTGCGAACGATCGTCGGACGCAGCGACGCGAGGAGCGGCGCAAGCGGTAGTCTCCGACATTCGGGAGTTCGTTTCCGGATTTCTCGACTACGCCAAGCGGGCGACCATCTACGCCGTCGTTTCACCGTATGCGGAGTCCCCCGAGGAGGCGCAGAGGGGCGCGGGGAACGACGCGGTGCGGCGGATCTTCCTCGGCAACTCGACCAACCTCTTCCTGATCGCCGTCCTGTTCACCTTTCCCGCGGTCTTCTTCATCGGATACTACGCGCTCGGGCTCATTCTCGCCGTCCAAGGCGTGCTGCTGTATTTCTCGGATCAGATCGCTCAACGCATGGGATCGGTCGAGCTCTCTACGGATCGGCCCCGATGCACGGTCGTGGGAATCGCACGCCCGCTCCAAGACCCGCCCCGAGTGCCGGCGCGGGCGCCTCACGCGACTCCCCGGCTGCGCGCCCGCATCCGAGACGCGCTGGTCGCCTCCCTCGCCCACGGCGTCGAGCCCGGCCCCCACGTCGTTCGAGCGCTGCGGGACGAGCATGTGGACTGCGCGGAGAGCGATGTCGAGGTGACGACGCGGGACGTCTATCGCGTCGTCCAGGCCGTGGCTCGCCGCTTCGGGATCCCGGTTCCCAAGGTCGTGATCAGCGACGCTCCGATGTCGAACGCGGCGTCGGCGGGGATCTCACACCGACGCTCGGCGATGATGATCACGGCCGGATCCGTTCAGGAGCTCTCGGACGCGGAGCTCGGGGCGGTGATCGGCCACGAGCTCGGCCACATCCGGGGACGCGACCCGATCCTCCTCTTCCTCGCGAGCTCGGCGCTCTACCTGGGGGCGCTGTTCGTCTGGCCGTCCCTCCTCCTCGACCTGGGCCTATGGTATTTCGTCCTGGTCTTCATCGTGATCTTCGTCGTCGGCAAAATCCTCGAGACCCGGGCCGACACGCTCGCAGCGAACGTCCTCGACCGACCGTCCGACTTGAGCTCGGCCCTCACGCGGATCGCATACGAGGAGCTGTACGTTCAGCAGCGTTCGTCCCGCCTGCGCGTTCTTTCCTGGTTCCTTCCCGATCCGCATCCCCCGATCTACTTCCGGGTTCGGCGACTTGTCGACATGGCGGCGACCGGCCGGCGGGCCCAGCACCCCTTCCTCTCCTCGGGCTGGGATTGCCTACGCGGGTTCCTCTCGGCCTTGCTGGGGCGAGAGTAGGCCGACGCATTCCCCGCGATCGGTAGGGATCCGGGATCCGTCGCTCCGGGCGGATGCGAAGGTGCGTGGTGCGAACTCAACGCTCTTAGCCCACGACCGAGCATCGCTCCACTCGATGGCCACTGCCACCGGCTCTGCCTTGGCCCGCGATCTCCCCGGTCATCCGATCGCGTCGGAACGGCCTCCGCCCATCCTCACCTGGCGGGCCTATCCCCTCGTCCTCGTACCGGTTGGAGCGCTCGTTCTCGCATTGCTCCTGAACCAGTTCGTGCTTCTCGACTACGTGCACGTCATGAGCGGCGCGCTATGGACCGGCATCGACATCTTCATGGGGCTGGTCATCGGGCCGATCCTCGGACGGATGACCGGGCCGGCCCGCGCGGACTTCGTCCAGCGCCTGGTCCCCACGATGCTGTTCCTGATGCCGACGCTCGCCTCGGTGACCATCACGGCGGGCATCTATCTCGCCCTCATGGCGGGGATCTTCAACCTCAACTACCTCGCGATTCAGCTCGCCGGCGTCTTCGTCCTGATTCTGGCCGGGCAAGGGTTCGGCATCTTCCTCCCGAACGAACTCCGCATCGTGCTCGAACTGCGCAAGGAGCACCCGGATTTCCCCAAGATCGGTCGGCTCGGGCTCCTCAACGCTCGATTGGCCGGGGTCCAGGCGGTCTTCCAGGTCGCGCTGATCTTCGTCATGGCCAACTTGGCCGCCGGGCTCGTGAACCTCTGAGTCGTCGTTACGGCGGGCGATGGCGAACGCCCCTTCCCTACGGTTCGATACGGTTCGGGCCACGCATCGTCGGGATGACCTCTCCCCCCGAAAGGGTCGGGAGCGCGGCCCGGACCGGTTTTCCCTGTTCTACGACCGTCGTCGATCGTGGCGACCTTACCGGAAACGCCGTAGCCGGCGGTGCCCGAAGCGCCGAGATCCGGAGGAAGGAACGCTATTCCGATATCGGCCGTTCGAGAGACGGGCGGGCCCGCGTCGGGGCCCGGCGCGCCGGAGATCCGGCCCGACCCTCCCAGGGGCTCCGGAATGGGTGGAAGAGCGCGTTGCTCTCCTCCATGCGCGGGCAAGTTGGGCCGGAAATAACTTACGTTCCGGGGGCGTCGGCTCCCCCGGGCGGGCCGGAAGGGGAATGGCTCCATCTTCGCAGCAGTCGGTTCCGGCGGTGCCCCGCCTTTCTTTTTCCTTGGCGCGCGGATCGTGCCGCGGAGCGAGGTGAGGGAATGAGCGACCCACCCCGGAGTGAGGGACCCTTCGCCGCACGTGACTTCGCGGAAGCGCCGTTCCTAGTGACGTGGGAATTGACCCGGGCGTGCGCGCTCCACTGCCGCCATTGCCGCGCCGCGGCCATACCGGACCGCAATCCGGGCGAGCTTTCGACGGCCGAAGCCCATCGCCTGCTCGAGCAATTCGCCTCCCTTCGTCCTCACCCGCCGTTCATCGTTCTGACCGGGGGCGACGCCACGGAACGCCCGGATCTTTCGTCCATCATCGAACGCTCCATCTCCTTGGGGCTCACCACCGATGTCGCCCCGAGCGTCACCCCCCGGTTGACCGAAGAGACGATCGCGGCGTGGTCCCGTCAAGGAGTCCATACGGTATCGATCAGCCTGGACGGGCCGACGGCCGAGACCCACGACCGATTCCGCGGGGTGCCGGGAACGTTCGCCGCCTCCGTACGAGCTGCTCGGGCGATCGTCGAGCACGGTCTGCAGCTCCAGGTGAACACGTCGATATGCCCGGAAACGGTCGGAGGTTTGGAGGCGATGGCCAACCTGGTCGCGGAGATCGGCGCCCGGCGATGGGAGGTGTTTTTTGTCATCGGAACCGGGCGAGCCCGGGAGCTCGCCGCCCTTTCCGCCGACGAGACCGAAGCGGCGCTGACGTGGCTCGCGCGCCACGCGCCGTCCGCGCCGTATCGGCTGACCACCGTCGCGGCGCCTCAGTACCGCCGGGTCCGGGAACAGTTGGGCCCTTCCCGGGCCCCCTCCGGAGTGCCGGTGATCAAGGAGGGGCGCGGGTTCGCGTTCGTCGACCACATGGGCAACGTCGCTCCCAACGGGTACTTGCCGCTCGCGGCCGGCAACGTTCGAAGCGAGCCGTTCTCCGAGATCTACCGGTTTAGCCCGCTGTTTCGGGTCCTCCGAGACGCACGCCGGTTGCGCGGACGATGCGGCCGATGCTCGTACCGAGAAGTGTGCGGAGGCTCCCGCGCACGCGCCTACGCCGATACGGGCGACATCCTGGCCGAAGATCCGGCCTGTCCGTTCCAGCCCGAGATGATGGAGACGTGAGCACGACTCCCGATCGGCGCGTCCTGCTGATGGCCCATGGGGCGGCCGAGTCGACTTCCGAACTCGAAGGATACTACACCCACGTGCGGGGCCGGCCCCCGCCTTCGTCGCTCCTCGCCGAGCTCACCGAACGGTACGAAGCGATCGGGGGCCGATCGCCGTTGCGGGCGATCACCGCGTCGCTCGCGGCGCGTCTCCAAACCGAACTGGATCAGCGCAAGGGCGCCGGAACGTACCGGGTCATTCATGGGTTCCGGCACACGCCCCCGTTTCTCGAGGACGTCGTCGTCGGCGAGATCGCCGAGGGGGCGACGGAGTTGCTGGGCATCGTGCTCGCCCCCCACTTCTCCCGGTTCGTCGATCGGGGATACCGGGGGCCCGTCGAGGCCGCGCTCGCTCGCAGCGGCCGGTCGGCGCGCTTTCGGCTCGCGGGATCATGGTATCTCGAGCCGTCGTTCGTCGCGTTCGAAGCCGACCGGGTGCGCGAGGCCCTCGCCCGCCTTCCGTCGCCGACGTGGGCGACAACCCGGGTCTGCTTCACCGCCCATAGCCTTCCCGAGTCGATGATCGCCGGGGGCGACCCCTACCCCGATCAGCTCCTGGAAGGCGCGCGCGTTATCGCCGAGCGGGCCGGCGTTCCGAAAGATGCGCTCCTGACAGCCTATCAGAGTGCGGGCCGAACGGACGATCGATGGCTCGGGCCGGATCTGCGCGACGTGCTGCGCGACGTGC
The DNA here is from genome assembly GCA_021792485.1 of Thermoplasmata archaeon. GTDB lineage: Archaea > Thermoplasmatota > Thermoplasmata > Lutacidiplasmatales > UBA184 > Lutacidiplasma. The sequence goes on along the minus strand of JAJYUO010000002.1, from coordinate 19,547 downwards.
GGACTCGAGGAATCGAGTCGGTCGTGGTCTGCGCGCACGGATTCGTCTCCGATCACCTCGAGGTGCTGTACGACATCGACATCGAAGCCCGCTCCGTGGCCGACTCCGTCGGGCTCCGGCTCGAGCGGACGACGATGCCGAACGACGATCGCCGGTTCGCCCAGGTGCTCGCGGACGTGGTCGAACGGAACGAACGCCTCCCCGGTCGATGACCGAGGCGATGGAAGAGCCCTCGGCGCGAGCGCCGCGCGTGGCCATCGTCGGCGGCGGCATGGCCGGTCTCTCCGCGGCCTGGGAACTCGAGCGGTGGAGCCGGACGGGCATGCTCGCCGTCGACCTCTTCGAGGCGACGCCCCGCGTCGGCGGCCCGGTCGTGACCGATCTCGGATCCGGGTTCGCGCTCGAGGGCGGTCCCGACTCCTTTCTGACCTCCAAACCCGACCTTATGGAGCTGTTGGAGGAGCTCGGTCTCTCGGGATCGCTCATCGGGGTGCGGGCGTCGGCCCGCGCGGCCTACATCTTTCGGGCCGGACGGCTGCACCGCATCCCCCCACTCTTCGGCGTCGACTTTTGGTCCGCAGCGCGGGCGATCCGCTCGACGACCTTGATCGGATGGCCCGGCAAGCTTCGCATGGGATTGGGCGTCGTCCTGATCCGGTTGCGTCCGATACGGACCGACGACCGGATCCCGCTGGGTCCCCAGATCCGGTCGCGCTTCGGCGGGGAAGCGACGGATTGGTTGTTCGAGCCGTTCCTCGGAGGCGTCCATTCCACGCCCATCGATCGGCTGAGCCCCGCGGCCGTGGCGACGATCCTGCCCGCTCGTTGGACGGCGGCCGCCTCCTCCCGTCCGAGCGACCGCGCCGCCGGTCCTCGGCGTGTGCCCTTTGCGTCGCTCCGGGACGGAATGGCGTCGCTCCCCCGTCGGCTCTCGGAACGCCTAGAGGGAACCCGGGTCCACCTGCGTACCGGCGTGGTCGGCTTCGAACGAGAGGGGAACGGCTACCGGCTCCGTCTCGACAACGATAGCTCGACGTTCGCCGACGGGGTCATTCTCGCCGTCTCGGGTTTCGAGGCCGCCCGCCTCCTGAGGGCGACCGGGCCGCCGGGGGCGGCCCAGGAACTGGACGAAGCTCCCAAGCCACCGAACGTCGTCGTGGGGCTCGTCTACCGGAGGGAGGACATCCCCATTTCGATGGAGGGCACGGGCGTTCTGGTCCCTCTTCGAACCGGCCTACCGGTGGCGGCGATCACGTGGCTCTCCTCGAAGTGGGATCGTGACGATCCCGAGGCCGGAAAGGTCGCGCTGCGAGCGTTCCTCCGCCCTAGGGATCGAGACGGATCCGGCCCGGAGCCCGAGACCGAGTCCGTGGAGCGGGCGCGCCTCGGGTTGTACCACATCATGGGAGTCCGCGCCGCGCCGACCTACTCCGTGGTATTTGCCCACGCTCGTGCGATTCCGTGGTACGAGGTCGGTCATGCGGCCCGTGTTGCGCGGGCGCGACGCGCACTGTCCGCTTGGCCCCGGGTCGAACTTGCCGGGAACTCCTACGACGGGATCGGCCTCCCCGACGTCGTCGGTTCAGGCCGTGCGGCGGCTCGTCGTCTCATCGCGGCGTTGGGGACGTCGCTCCCCGCACGATCCGAGCATGCGAAAGGTCCGGCCGGACCGCCGGATCCGCCGCGGCCCCGAGACTAGCCGTTTCCCGTCATCGCGGTCCCGCGACGCTCCGCGGCGCCGCTCATGGGGCAACCTCCCGGTCGGGCCGTTTCCCCGGTCCCGCGCATACTTGGCTCGTCAGCGCTTTCCCGGTGGCCAAGTCTGCCCGGCTTCCACCCGGTCCAAGAAATCGAGGACGACGTGGTCGAACTCGCGCGTCGCGGAGAGGCTGGGCGTGTGATCGCCCTCGGCGAGTTCGACGTAGTGCGCGCTGGGGGTCTCGACGGCGAACCGGCCCATCATCATGTTCAGCGCGGGATTGTCGTGAGCGCCGGCGATCGCGAGGATCGGGACGCGGCCCGCGCGGAGGGCGGAGGCCACCGGGTGACCCGGTCGTCGGCCCGGTGGCTCGGACTGGCTCATGAACTTGATGAAGTGGTCGTAGTTGTCCTGGGTGATCGCCCGAAGGCGCTCCCGCTCCGGAGGAGGTACCTTCGGAGCCCAGATGTCGAGGATCTGCTCGATCGCCTCGGCCTTGCGGCCGGCGTTCGCCGACGCGAGGAGCCGTCTTTCCCGGTCCGCGCCGGCGTTCATGAACCGGGCCTCCTCCTCGGCCGTCGGCTCGAGGTCGTGGGGGGTACCGGCTACCAACACGAGCCCTTGGACCCGGTCCGGCAACCCTGCCGCGAACTCGCACGCGATCCGCGCCCCGTCCGAATTCCCGAGGACGAAGACCTCGACCAGGCCGAGGTAGTCGAGCACCGCCTCGAGATCCTCACTATCGGAAGAGTTCGTGCGGTCACCGACCGAACGACCGCAACCCCGCACGTCGTACCGGACGATCGTGTGACGGTCACCATACGCCGCGAACTGCGGGTCCCACTCGCGGAGATCAAGGAAGGCGGAGTGAATGAGGACGAGGGCAGGACCTTGGCCCGTCCGCTCGAAGTAGATGGTTCCGTCGGGAACGGGTATCGTACCCTCGATCCGCGTCAGGGCCATGCCCTCGCCACGCTCCGAGGCAGATAACTCCGGTCGCACCGGGGACGGTCGACCACCCGGGCCATCCTCGCCGTGCCCGCCATCGCACCGCGCAACTTCGGGGCGATCGTTCGAGACGGGCAGAGAAGCCACCACCGCTCCCGGTATGTGAGGCGGAGATTCCCGAGGGGGGCCGTTCGCGTCGGAAGCGGCCGTGCCGACGACACGCTCATACGCCCACGTCGGCTCGAAGCCCCCCGATCATGCACGCGACTCGCCGCACCGGCGGACGTCGATCCGTCCAAGCGGCCCGGCCCCTGGGATGGACGTTGGCGCCGCCGGATCCTCCCTCGCTCTTGGAGGTCCGCCTGGACTATCGGCGAGAAGACCGTGCGCTTTCTGAGATATTCCGGCGAGAGGGTGCCGAGCCGCGTCTCGTCGCCTGCCGATTGACCGACTCGGTACCCCGACGACTCGTGCGATGGCTCGATGTGCGAGCCGCTACGGAACGAATGGACCACCTCCTCGGCGCCCTGCGCCGTCGACTCCGGGACCGGAACCTCGCGTCGGCCCGGTTCTATCCGGGCCACGCTCTCGTACGAATCACGGAGCCGGCACCGGCCGCGTGTATCGCCACCTATCGGGCCGGGGGAATCTGCGTGGCGTGTCCCTTGTTGTCGCACGAGGAGGAGGGGCGCTGGCGCGTGATCCTGCCGCACGGCGCCCGGATCTCCACGTTTCTTCGCGATCTGCCCGAAGGAACTCATGGGCGGGTCGCCGTCGCTCGACCGACCCTCTCCCGGTCGGGGGCAGCTCTCACTTCCCGTCAGGACCGCGCGCTGAGGATCGCCTACGAGCGGGGCTACTTCGACTATCCGCGCAGGGCCTCCCTCGGGGACGTAGCCCGGGCGCTGGGAACGGGTCGATCGTCGACGCTGGAGATTTTGCGACGCGCGACCACGAAGCTAGCGGGCAGCCGGTACCGAGACGAGCTCCGGATCCCCAGCACGTACTAGCTCGATCGGCGGACCTTCGGGCCCGCCCTTCAGCACCGGCCCGGGCGCCGGCTTCAGTTCCGAGTGCCGTCGACCTTCGTAGCGGGCTTTTCCTTCTTCGATCAGGGTCCGAAATACCGCCTCGACCAGCGGTGCCGGAAGGTCGAGCTCCCGCGCCCACGCATGCGCGCGGCCCAGCACCCGCCGCTCTTGGGCGCGATCCGTTAGACGGCTTTCGGAGGGCGCGCGCACTCGCAGGGCTCGCTGCGCCGCGTCCAGGCGGGCCGCAAGGAGAAGGACGATCGACCGGTCGATGCTCTCGATCTCGTTACGGACTCGGTCGAGCGATGCCGATCGGCGGGCCCGAGCGACCACGAAGGCGACAGGGGTCGAAGGGCCATGCGGCTTATGCCGCACCGGTGCGGGGTCAGGGTGACATGCCGACGGGCGATCCTTTCGAGCCTCCATGGAGCTCGTACTGGCGACCAATCTGGACGACTCTCTTCCCGACCGAGTGTCGGACCTGCCCGTCCGCACGTTCTTCGGCGGATTCCCGGTATCCCTCACCGGTGGGGGACGGCCGCCGTACATCCTTCCTGAGGCGGATCGGGACGGGTTCCTCCGGCACATTCGCGCGGTCCATCGGACCGGAAGAGAGTTCTACGCAACCCTCAACAGCAACGACCTCGGCCTCAAGGAGTACGGACCCGGATTCTTGGACAGCTTCCTGAAGGAGGTCGCCGGTCTCCTCGATCTCGGCGTCGACGGATTCGTCGTCGCGATCCCGGCCCTCGTGGAGGCGATCCACCGGGCGTACCCCGAGGTCCCGATCTCCGTCTCGTCCTTTGCGCGAATCCGATCGGTCAGTCAGGCGGAGTACTACCGGAAGCTCGGCGCCGACACCATCATCCTTGAGGAAGGGAACCGAAACTTCCCGTTGATTCGAGGGTTGGTCCGGACGGGCGCGCGGGTCGAGATCCTGACCAACCAGACGTGCATCCGCGACTGCGCATTCCGGGCCCACCATCTCAACACCAGCTCGCTGTGTTCCCAGCCCGGGGGGAATCGCCTGTGGTTCGAATTCCCCCTCCTCCAGTGCGGCCTCGAGGTCGTACGCGACCCCCAGAAGCTCATCTCCTCGATCTGGGTCCGGCCGGAGGATCTTGCGTTCTACGAGGAGGCGGGCGTCCACCGCTTCAAGATCTCCGGCCGCAACCGGTCGACCGACTGGCTCGTGAAGGTGGCGCGCGCCTACGCGGCGCGCAGCTTTCATGGGAATCTCCTCGACATCCTCAGCTTCGTTCAGGTCAAGGGCCCCTCCGCAGCGCTCTCGACCCTTTCCGATCGAGGGGCATTTCCGGAGATCGTGGAGCCCTTGCGCGAAGCGTTCGATCGCCTCCGGGACGTCACGATCGACAACGATGCGTTCCCCTCCGGATTCCTCCGGCGGATTGCGATGATCGACTGCGAGCACCACTCGTGCTCGGAGTGCGGATACTGCGGAAGCGTCGCGGAGAAGGTCGTTCGGATCTCCGGTCGACCCCCCTCGGAGTACCGGGCGCCCACCGTGCTGCCGCCGATCGTGCCGCTCCTGTCGGCGTTCAGCACGGGCGCGAGCCCCGACCGCGCCGCTGCATCCCCCCAGGCAAAACCCGCCGTCGGTGGTTCGGCGGCGTAAGCAGCGGGGAGGAGGCGACCCGCGGGCCGTTACGCGCCCGAGTTGGGTCCGGGAATCGGAGCGGAGGGCATGTGGGACGCCGTCACCCGGGCCGCGAGCACATCGACGGTCGCGGCCGGAGCCCGCACCGGCTCCGGTTCCTCGCGCAGGGACGGCGTGTCGCTGGCCAACTCCCGGAGGAACCACTCCATCTTCTGGTGCTCCTGGATCATCCGAGCGAAGAGGTCCGCGCTTCCCGGATCTCCGTCGGACTCCGCGCTCCGGAAGCCCGCGTGCATCCCTTCGATGATGACCCGGTGGCAAACCATGAGCCGTTCCACCATCTCGCGAGGGCTGCGCGGCAGCTCCTCTTCGTTCGGTAGGTTCGACGCCGCGCGAAGATCCGTCCCGCGGTACGCCGCGGGAAACCCGAGCATCCGTTGACGCTCGGCGAGAGGGTCGACCATATCCAGTACCTTCCCCGCGTGCTCGTCGAACAGCAGGTGCAGCTCCCGGAACAGGGGCCCGGCAACGTTCCAGTGGTAGCCCTTGTACTGGAGGTAGAGCTGGACTGCGTTGGCTTGCTCTCGCGCCAAGTGAGGGACGACCGATGAGGGTCGAGTTCGCGGCATGGTACACCAGAAAGTGCGCAGTGGCTCGGCGGGTAAGAACCGCCCGTCCATCTCACTTGACGCCGCCCGCTCCACGCCGGGGCTCGAGCAGAAGGGCCGAAATCAGCTCGGGATCTCGGCGGCCCGGGAGGCGGCTACAGCCGGTTTCCCCCACACGGTGGGCGTGGCGCGAAGAGCGACCCGACCGAGGCACGGTCGTGCCGCTCCGCGAGCGTCCTGCTGGGGCTCCCCCCGGGCAAAATAACGATTCAACGCGAGGCATGTAGCCATTCTGTCACTCGAAGTTGACTGAGGAAGGAGAGTCCGAGGGCGTTGTCCGAACCGCCAGCCGCGCTCCGACACGCCAGGATTTCGGGGGGCATCATGACGACCCCCGACGCCAAGAGCGGTTCTAAAGCGTCGTCGTCGGCCGGGTCGGTGCGGGGAGAGGGATTTGAACCCACGAACTCCTACGAGACCAGACCCTGAATCTGGCGCCTTTGACCAGGCTTGGCAATCCCCGCGCGGCGGTCCTACTGGTCCCCCGGGTTAAGAGCGCTGTGCCCGGCGCGCGAGCGGCTCGCGCCGCCGCGCTAGGCCCGGCGCGAGGGAGCGATCGTCGCTACCGGTTCGGGAAGGTGCGCCGCTTCGTCGTAGGCGCCGAGGGCCTCCTTGACCGAGGCTCGCTCATGCACGATCGCCCGCAACGCGCGCAGCATCGCGACCGGGTGTTCGGCCTGCCAGATGTTCCGTCCCATATCGATCCCGCGAGCTCCCGCGGCGATCGCATCGTGGGCGAGCTCGAGCGCCGCCTTCTCGCTGTCCAGCTTGGGGCCGCCCGCGACGACGATCGGCACCGGGCATCCCTCCACGACCTTCTCGAACCCCTCGCAGTAGTATGTCTTGACGAGATGCGCGCCGAGTTCGGCGGAGACGCGGCAGGCAAGCGCGAGGTAGCGCGCGTCGCGCTTCTCGAGTTCCTTGCCGACGGCGGTGATCGCGAGCACGGGCATGCCGAACTCTTCCCCGTCGTCGACCAGTCGCGACAGGTCCACGAGCGACTCGTGCTCGTGAGGCGACCCGACGAAGACGCTGAGCGCGACCGCGCTCACGTTGAGCCGGACCGCGTCCCGGATGCCGGTGGTGATCGCTTCGTGGGAGAGGTCGTCCTTCAGGATCGTCGCGCCTCCCGAGACCCGGAGGACGATCGGTGTCGTGGCCGAAGGAGGCACGCTCGAGCGCAAGATTCCCCGCGTGAGAGCGAGGGCATCGGCGTGCGGAAGAAGCGGGGCGATGGTGGCCTTCGCATTCTCTAAGCGCCGGGTGGGCCCCATAAAATAGCCGTGATCGACGGCGAGCATGACCGAGTTTCCGCTGGTCGCCGGGAACATCCGACGGATGCGGTTCTCTAGGCCCCAGTCCATGGTACCTGCACTTCCCGTACGCCCTGGAGGGAACTCGGACCTATTTAGGTGCTGACGGATGCCGTCCCCGGGGCTCGGGCGGGCGAAGGATCCCCTCGCATAGAGCTTCGAAGCGACACCGGGACCCGACGCTCCTCCTTGACTCGATTTAGGACGACCTGGGTGTTCGTTCGCTCGACATGGGGGTTCTGGAGAGCGTGCTTGACGAAACGATCGAGATCCCGACGGTCCCGAAAGCGCCCGATCAGGAGGGCGTCGTATTCCCCGGTGAGATCGTAGATGGCGTAGGCGTGGGGGTCGCGAGCGAGGAGCTCTTCCACCTCCCTCAGCCGGCCCTTGGAGATCCGAATGCCGATCGTCGCCCAAAGATCCCAACCGAGCTGTTCGTCGTCGAGGATCGGGACGTACCCGCGGATCACCCCCTGCCGCTCGAGCCGATCGATGCGAGCGCTGACGGTGGTGGGGGAGACCTTCAGCCGGTGGGCGATCTCGCGGTGGCTGCGCCGAGCGTCGATGTTCAGCTCCTCGAGGATGGAACGATCGAGCCCGTCGAGCGTGGACGGTTGTCCCATGTCCCCTCTAAGTGTGGTCATAAGATAATGCCATCGGTTAAAAAATTGGACGAATATCCAGTTTCGAAAGGAACGGGTTGATGTACTCCCAACGGGTCCCCATCGTGGGGGGCACGGTCGTTGACACCGAAGAAGGGGCCGGTAGAGCGCGTGGATGCACAGAAGATGCTGGATGGACTGCGGGCCGAAGGGGTCCGCTGGGTCGAGCTGTTCTACACCGACGTGCTGGGGGGCTTCAACCAAGTCGACGTTCCGCTCCACACGATCGATGCAGAGTCGTTCTCCTCCGGGGTCCCGAAACTCGACGGCTCCTCCGTTCGGGGCTTTCGCCAGATTTACGACTCCGACATGCTCCTTGTCCCGGACGCGCGTACCCTCGCCCGGATCCCGTGGGCGCCGGAGGCGGGTGGCACGGTCCGGTTCATCTGCGACGTCCGTATCGGCGGAACCCAGGAGGGGTACGCCCACGATCCCCGGTTCGTCGCCCGCAAGACCGAGCAGGTCCTAGCGGGCGCCGGCTACGACAAGTCCTACTGGGGCCCTGAGATCGAATTCTTCGTCTTCGACTCGGTCGAGCTGATCCCGTCGATGCAGGCGGTCCGAGACGCTTGGAGCGGATCCGGGTACCTGATCAACCACGGCGAAGCTCCGTGGCAGACCGGGGCTCTCCAGTCCCCGATCCGGTTCAAGGAAGGATACCACCGATCGAGTCCTCACGATACCGACATCGCCCTGAGGGCCGAGATGGCGAACGTCCTCGCCGACGATTTCCACATCGTCATGGACGCCCACCATCACGAGGTCTCCACCGCGGGCCAAGGGGAGCTCAACGTCCGCTTTGACGAGCTCGTCCCCACGGCCGACCACATCCAGGATGTCCGGTACGTGATCAAGAACGTCGCGCGACGGCACGGAAAGATCGGGGTCCTGATGCCGAAACCCGTCTACGGTGACAACGGCATCGGGATGCACACCAACCAATCGCTTTGGCAGAAGGAGACGAACGCCTTCTATGACGCCAACGACGCCTACGCCGAGGTCAGCCAAACGTGTCGGTACTACGTCGGCGGCCTCCTCGATCACGCGCGCTCCCTCTGCGCGATCACGAACCCGATCACGAACTCCTACCGGCGCTTGGTCCCCGGATACGAGGCCCCCGTGTTCATCGCGTGGAGCCGCGGGAACCGCTCGGCGAACGTTCGGATCCCCGCGTATCAGCGCGGGCACCCGGCGGCGAAGCGCGTCGAGTACCGCACGCCGGACTCGGCGGCGAACATCTACCTCACCGAGGCGGCTTTGGCCCTTGCGGGCTTGGACGGGATCAAGAAGAAGATCGAGCCGCCCGCACCGGTCGACCAGGACATCTACAAGCTCACACCGGCGAAGCGCCGCGAGCTCGGGATCCGCGAGCTGCCGGGATCGCTCGGAGAGGCGCTCGATTGCTTCGAGTCCGACCACGATTTTTTGACCTCCGCGTTCTCCTCGTCGCTCATCGACACCTACGTCGAGATCAAGCGGAACGAGCAACTCCAGCTGAACCTGCGGCCGCATCCGTACGAGTTCTACGCGTACCTCGACGTTTAGTCGTCCCGATCCCGCACGGCGGGCAGGCGCGGGCTCAAGGACCCTTCGGCCTAGGGGCCGGCGCCCAGCGATGTCGAGTTCCCATCTCTTCCGCGGGGGCCGGGTGTTCACCGGCACCGGGTACGCCGAAGCCTTCCTCGTGGAGGGGGATTGGTTCGTCGCCGTCGGATCCGACGCGGAGATCGGGCGGTTGCGACCGGACGGATGCGAGGTCCACGATCTCCAGGGAGACGTCGTGCTCCCCGGCCTCATCGACGCCCATCTGCACCTCGCCGAGATGGCCGTGCAGGAGAGCGGAGTCGCGCTCGCCGGTGCCTCGTCCGTTACGGAGATCATCGAAGCGGCGCAGGCTTGGTCCACCGCGCATCCCACGGGGCCGATCATCGGCCGGGGTTGGAACATCCGGGACGGCCGGGAGGACGATTGGCCGACGCGGAACGATCTCGATCGGATCGACGCACGCCGCCCGGCGATCCTGTACCACGCATCGGGCCACGCCGCCGTAGCGAACTCCGCGGCCATGCAAGAAATCGGCATTGGTCGGGGCAGCCGTGATCCGGCCGGAGGGCGGATCGGCCGCGATCGGGATGGCGATCCGAACGGGCGGCTCTGGGAGTCGGCCCTCGGGCCGGCAACGAAGCTCGCGCACGAGGCGGCCCTCGCCGACCCTTCGGCCCTGATCCGCCAGTTCCACCGTCTGTCTTCGTTCGGGATCACCGCGGTCGGCGCCATGAACTCCGACCCGGTCGAGCTCTCGGCACTGACGGTCGCGTCGGCCGCTTCCCCGCTCCCGGTGCGTGTCGCCTGCTACCTGAATCTAGACTGGTTCGGTCGCCTGTCGGACTCCGCCGTCGCCGGTCTCGTGGCCCCGACCGAACGATTGCGCGTCGCGGGAGTCAAGGCGTTCATCGACGGAGCGTTCGGCACGCGAACGGCCTGGTTGACCGAGCCGTATTCCGACGATCGATCCACCTCTGGCATGCCGGTTCACTCTCGCGATCTCCTTCTCCCTGCTCTCGCCCGCGCGCAACGGATCGGACTCACCCCGGCCGTCCATGCCCTCGGGGACCGAGCGGTCGTCGAGGCGCTCCAAATTCTCGAGCAGGCCCGTCCGTGGCCGGATCGCCCTCTGGGCCGGATCGAGCACGCGGGATTGGTGCCTCCCGAGCATTACCGAACGATCGCCCGATCGGGGGCTCAGCTCGTGGTGCAACCGATCTTCGTCGCGAGCGATTATTGGCTCGCGCAGCGCCTGGGACCCGAACGTGCTCGGTGGGCCTATCCGTTCGGCAGCCTGAAGAGGGCGGGATGTCGCTTGGCCGGATCCAGCGACGCCCCGTTCGATCTCCTCGATCCTTGGATGGGCATGTGGGTCGCGGTACGCCGCTGTGACCCGGTCGGCCGCTCGGCGAATCCCGCCTCCGCCGAAGCCGTGAGCCCGGAGGCAGCCATGAGGATGTATACTGCGGAGGGAGCGCGCGCGATCGGGCCTCCGGCACAAGGAACGATCACCGCGGGCGGACCGGCCGATTTCGTGCGTCTCGCGGCCCCCTCCCTCGAAAGGGGACTGGAGGTCGGGGCCCCGGCGGTCCGGGAGACCTGGGTGGGTGGGGTCCGCGTCTACTCGGCCTCGAGGGCCTCCTCCTAGGAGGATGGAGCTGCGGCGAACCCCCCCTCTCCCCCTCGATCGCCGGGACCCGTGTCTCGCGGGCGCTCATCCATCCTCGCCGTAGCCAAGACGCCGATCGCCCGTGCGCTCGCCCAACCGAACCCGGTGGCAGTGGCGCCGCCCGAACCCCGGTCCGCAAACGGTCTATCCTCCCGAGGTGAAGGTCGATCGATGGCGGATTCCGATATCCCCGAGTTGCGAAGCATCGCCCCGACCCAACGGGGCGACATCGACATCTCCGACTGGCGCGCGGAGCTCCTTCCCGAGTGGAGTCCGGAAGAGAAGGAGCGACGGTTGTACGACCACGCCTGGACGGCCTATCGCGAGGGGGACTACGGCTTCGGCCTCTGGCTCTGGCGCGAATGCGACCGGATCACGCTGGCGCTGAATGGCAACGTCCGCGAGGTGACCCGCATCCTCGGTCCGGGCAGGTACTTCGGATTCTCCCACCGCAGGGCGGTCGCCGAGAGGGTCCCGATCGAGCGGATCCATCGCCCTCGCAAGGGAGACATGAGTACTCCGCGGCCGGATGCGTTCGCTCTTCCGCACTACCAGGTCCTGTGCATCTACGCGCTGAGGGCAGCCTCGGGCGATGTCGCCGCGAAGGCTCAGTACGAGATCGCGCTCGGGGAGCTCGAGCTGATGCGTCGCGCCGACCCGTACCTGCGCTTCTTCGACACGTTCCGGGAACTGCTCCAACGCACGGCCGGCACGGTGGCGGCGCCCGCGCCTCCCCCGCGCGCGATCGTGTCGGATTCCCCGCCTCCCAAGAGGCCGCGACGGAGGTCTTCCGCTCCGAAGTCCAAGGCGACCGCGTAGGCGGAGGGACTTCGGCCCCGCGGCCGGTGGGGATATACCGCACGCGCAGCTATCGTTCCCGGATGGGTGCTACCGCCGAGATCGGCCGGGGGCGGCTGTTCATCGGGGGTTCCTGGCGTGAGCCCTCGGGCGGTCAGTACCGGCCGGTGATCGATCCGTCGACCGGGCGATCGATCGGAGAGGCGCCGGTCGCGACGGTCGAGGATGCGCGGGCCGCGGTCGACGCCGCCGCGTCGGCGGAGGAGCGGTGGGCGACGGTCCCCGGCCACGAACGGGCGGCCCTGCTGCGTCGTACGGCCGAGCGGATCCATGCCGACCGCGAGAGCCTGGCTCGGCTGATCGCATGGGAGATCGGAAAGCCAATCGTGGAAGCCCGGGCCTAGGTCGAGCGGGCGACCGACGTGTTCGCCATCGCCGCCGAGGAGATCCGCCACCTGGGAGGAGAAGCGTTTCCCGCGGACGCCTACGAGAGGCCGGCCGGTAACGCGGCCCGGTTCCTGTTCACGGTTCGGGACCCGATCGGGGTCGTCGTCGCGATCGCGCCGTTCAACTTTCCGCTCAACCTACTCTCCCACAAGGTGGCACCGGCGCTCGCCGCCGGGGATACGGTCGTGGCGAAGCCGACGAGCAACGCGCCGTTCACGGCGCTTCGCCTGGCGCACCATCTGGAAGCCGCGGGGGTCCCGCCCGGAGCGTTCAACGTGGTCGTCGGGCCCGGCGACTCGGTCGGGAACGCCCTGGTCGAACACCCCCGTACGCGCCTCGTCACCTTCACGGGGTCGACGGCGATCGGCGCGCGGATCGCCGAGACGGCCGGGCGTCGTACGAAACGCGTGCTCCTCGAGATGGGCGGGATGGACCCTCTGCTCGTCCTGGATGACGCGGATCTTCCACGCGCCGTGGCGTCGGCAGCGCGAGGGGCATTCACGTATTCGGGCCAGGTGTGTACCGCGACGAAGAGGATCTTAGTCCAGTCCGGGATTGCGGACCGGTTCGCCGAGGCGCTCGCCGGCCACGCCCGGACGCTGCGGGTCGGTCCGGCTCTTGACGAACGCACGGAGGTCGGACCGGTGATCGACCGGAGCGCGCTGGAACGACTCGAGGATATGGTCCGTGATGCGCGGGAACGCTCGGCCGTCGTGAGGACCGGGGGACAGCGTGCCTCCGATCGGCCGGACGGCTTTTACTTCGAGCCGACCGTGCTCGATCACGTCCCGGTCGATGCCCGGGTCCTGCGCGAAGAACCGTTCGGGCCGATGGCGCCCATCGTGCGGTTCGCCTCCATCGACGAGGGCATCCGGATCGCCAACGCGACCCCGTACGGGCTCCAGGCCGCCGTGTACTCGTCTCACATCGCCTCCGCGTTCTCGATCGCCAAGAGGATCCGTGCGGGCAGCGTTCACCTCAACGACCCGACGATCCTGCGCTGGGACGCCCTTCCGTTCGGTGGCGTGAAGGAGAGCGGGGTGGGGCGGGAGGGCGTGCGCTGGGCGATGCAGGAGATGACGGAAGTGAAGCTCATCTCGGTGAACTACGCCGGGTCCGGCGCGTAACCCGGCACGGCCGTTATGTGGCGGAGCTCCCTCGGGACGGCATGGACGCCGACGAGCAGCGCCGCGTCGTTCGCGAGACGAACTACGTCACGTGGCGGCGGCAAAGGGGTTGGAACCCGCTCCTCGTCACGCGCGCCGAAGGGTGCAGGTTCTGGGACGCCGACGGGCGAGAGTACCTCGACTTCTCCAGCCAACTCGTCGCCGCGAACCTGGGTCACGCGAACCCTCGGATCAGCGCCTCGATCGCGGAGCAAGCGCGCACGCTGGACTACCTGGCGCCGGGAATGGCCTCTCCGGCGCGCGCCGAGCTGAGTCAGCGGCTTCGCGAGATCGTTCCCTCGGGCCTCGACCACTTCTTCTTCAGCACCTCGGGAACGGAAGCGAATGAGGCCGCTCTCAAGATGGCACGGGCGGTCACGAACCGATCCAAGATCGTCTCGCGCTACCGCTCCTACCACGGCGCGACCGCCGCGTCGATCAGCGTGACCGGGGAGCTCCGCCGCCGGGTGATCGAGCGGCACCAAAAGGTTCCGGGAACCGTCTTCGCCCCGGACTGCTACTGCTACCGCTGCCCTTTCGACCTCACGTATCCGTCCTGCCACGTGGCATGCGCGGACGCGGTGGACGAACAGATTCGTCGGGAAGGCGACGTCGCCGCGATGATCGTCGAACCGGTCGTCGGCACCAACGGCGTGCCCGTTCCCGGTCCCGAGTACTTGCCGAAGATTCGGGCGATCACGAAGAAGAACGACGTCCTATTGATCGCGGACGAGGTCATGAGCGGCTGGGGGCGCATCGGCGAGTGGTTCGCCGTTCAGCGATGGAACGTCGTCCCGGATCTCCTGACCACCGCGAAGGGGATCACCGGGGCCGCGATCCCGCTGGGACTCACGGCTACGAGCGCCGCGATCCACGACGCCTTCCTCGATCGGTACTTCCCTCACGGCCACACCTACGAGGCCCATCCGGTGACCCTCGCCCCCGCCGTTGCGGCGATCGACGAGTACCGCCGGCTCGACCTCATGGCGAAGTCCCGACGGGACGGCGAGTATCTCCTCGCTCGTCTCCGCGAGATCCAGGATCGGCACCCGTCAGTGGGCGACGTCCGGGGCATCGGCCTGTTCGCGGCGGTCGAGCTCGTTCGCGATCGCGCCACCAAGGAACCGTTCAACACCGAAGACGACAAGATCGCCGGGAAACCGCTGGTCGTCGACATGGTCGCCCAAACCATGATGAGTCTCGGGGTCTACTGCATCGGTTGGGTCTCCCACCTCATCATCGCCCCTCCCCTCATCGTCACCCGCGCCGAGCTTGACCGCGGTCTCGAAGCCCTCGATATGGCGTTGAAGGTCGCCGACGAGAAGGTCGCGTCCCCCGTTCGGAACGGAGCGGGCTCGCCGGCCTAGGTCGGCACGCGAGCCATGCGCTGGCTGATCCGCTTCGGCTACGACGGAGAGGGGTTCGCCGGCTGGGCGCGGCAGCCGGGACGGCGGACCGTCGAAGGGGTCATCCGAGACGGGCTCGCGCGCCGTCGGCTGGTGCGGACCCTCGGGGAGGCGGGTATCGAGGTTGCGAGCCGGACCGACGCCGGCGTGAGTGCACGGGCGAATGCGCTGACCCTGCGTTCGGATCTTCCGGCCCGACCGCTCCTGCGCGCGCTGAACGGGCTGGCGCCGGACATTTACTTCGACGCCGCGCGCCCGGTCCCCGAAGAGTTCCGCGTACGGCAGGCGCTTTGGCGCGAGTACCGCTACCTCCTGTTCGGACCGCCTTCGGTCATCCGCCGGTACCGAACGATCGCGAACCGGCTCCCGCACGAGATCGACGCCCGGACGTTCGGACGCGGGATTCCCCCCGGAACGCCGACGTTTCGAACGATCGACCTCCTCCGCATCCACGACGGATCGGGCGGGCCATGGCTCCAAGTGCGCGCCCGGTCGTTCGTCTGGGGAATGGTCCGCAAGCTCGTGGCCGGGATGACCGAGTGCGCGGAGGGACGGCTCTCGGTCGACGAACTCGCGGACGCCGCCGCGGGTCGACGGCGGCTCACGCTCCCGCTCGCACCGCCGGATCCGCTCGTTCTGTGGGAGGTTCGCTACCCGGGTCGATGGACCTATCGGACCCATGGGCGCTCCCGCCACCAACACCATCACCTGGCGGAGGCGAAGCGGCGCGCCGCCACCCGCCTGAGAATCTCGAGCCTCATCGTCGGAAACGTCGCCGATCGGCACGTTCGCGGCGGGCGCACGATGGCACGAGAGAGTCGCGGCGGAAGGGTCCGCTCTCGACCGAGGTCCGGAGAGCGGGGTCGCCCGTACAGCGACCCTTAGGATGCGGCCGATTCGCCGCGACGATGCGAGCGCGCGGCCCATCGGCCGTGAGTCCGTGGCCGCGTCGGCGCCTGCGAAAGATCGAGGAGCGCCGCCGCCCGGCGGTTGCGAGCGCGTGCGGACCGGATGCGCGGAAGGCGGAGCCCGTGCCGAGGTCGTTAAACCGCCGGACGCCTAGCCGATACAATGTCGGAACGACGCCCGGGTCCTCGTCTGCTCTACACAGGGATCCGGGTCCGGGACATCGCGCGGTCGCTGCGGTTCTACCGCTCCCTCGGCTTCCGCGAGCGCTTCCGGGGCCGGATGGAGCATGGCGGCGTCTTCGTCCATCTCGTGTATCCGGGTCAGGCGCATCGCATCGAGCTCAACTACTACCCTCGATCCAACCCGTACTACGAGCCGTTCCGACCGGGTACGGAGCTCGACCACATCGGTTTCTACGTGCCCGACCTGGAGGGGTGGCTCCGCGTTCTCCGTCGGCGCCGTCTTCCGTTGGTGCTCGATTTCTCGGAGGGCAAGCAACGGGTCGTTTACATCCGGGACCCGGACAACGTTTGGCTCGAGTTCTTCGGACCGGCCGGTCGTCGCCCTCCTCCGCGCCGGGGCCGAACCCCGAGGCGCGCGCCGGGAGCCCGTCGGAGGCGGCGGCTCCGGAGCTGATACCGCTGCCGTCCCTCATCTAGAGAGCGGAACGCCCATCCTGCCTCGATCCTCCCTCCCCGGCGCCTCCGGTCGCGATCCGGCGGGGTTCCGAGATCAACGCAGCCATTCGCCGAAACGTGCCGGCCGCGCGATGCCCTGCGCTGCCCCACGGGGATCCTGAGATGCGCCGTTCGGTCGAATCCGCCCCGCTCCGGTTCACCGGCATGGGCGGAGTGCCGTTCGACTCGAGTCTCTTCCGCCGGAGCTAGGGGCGATGCTGCTTTCCATCCGCACGGAGCCCGGCCGCCGAGCGGTTCGCGTGGCTTCGTTCGGACGTCCCGGTCCGGTCGATCCGGTCCGGGCCTCGTCCACGGGGTGGTTCGGTGGCGCGGCGAGGTCGCCGTCG
Organism: Thermoplasmata archaeon; assembly: GCA_021792485.1. Lineage (GTDB taxonomy): Archaea > Thermoplasmatota > Thermoplasmata > Lutacidiplasmatales > UBA184 > Lutacidiplasma. The sequence continues at coordinate 2,644 of JAJYUO010000002.1, read as the reverse complement.
TTTGTTCCTCGGCGTGCCCGCCCGTGCGCGGCCGCTCGACCGGATCGGGCGCACGGGGACCGACGGGGCCGGCTCTGAGGCGGCGCCCATCAATCCGGGAACCGTCAGATAGGGAAAGAGCCCCGCGACGATCCGGTTCTCGGCTTTCCGTAGCAGAGATTCGAACGCCGGCCGCGAAACCTCCAGCGTTCGGGCGAGTTCCGAGGTGGTGACCGGACGGGGGATCCGGTAGTACCCTCGAACGACCGCGGTCACGATCGCCTGCCGTTGACGGGGCGTCAGGCCGCGGAACAGCGTGCCGACGGGGACGAGGAATCCCTGTTCGAACCCGAGGGAGGTCATCGGCGAGGTCCCTATCTGCAGGACGTTGACCTCTGCCGGCAGCCGTCGGACGGCGCGCGGATCCGCCCGAGCGCTCATCGTGAGGAACTGGTACTCCTCGCCCCGTCGCGTGTACCGAGAGGGGGGCAGGTATAGGTAGCCGTCCGCCTCGATCGTCGGGATCACTCGCCCCCTTCGGCAGCAGGCGCACGTCGGGAAACGGAGGAGCGCGGCCGAACGATCCGCTTCTTCGAAGAGCACCGTGCCGTTCTCCCGGCGGTACGTTGCGAGCAGTCGTTCGAACGAGGCGGGATCGGGGTCGTGGATCTCGAGCAGCGCTTCCGTCCCACGGTGGCACAAGTGGGTCACTCGCGCCCGCGGTGCCTGCGCGACGGGCGTTGAGTACGGACAATCGTGAGTGAGCCGTACGGAGATGACCTGCATCGGTCGGAGGACCCCGACGGCGGATATACCCATTTCATATGCAACGGGCCCCGTCAAGCTCGTCCGGGGGATTTACGAATCGAGGAAGACCATGCCGTTCTACGAAGTAGAGCATCGGTGGACAAACGAACAGTCGAAGACCGTGGTCGAGAAAGTGCAGGGCGCCGTAGCGATGGCGAAGAAGGGTCAGATTCCCGCCGGGTTCCGCCCGGTATCGATCGTCGCGGTCCCGGGAAAGAACGAAGCCCACTGCCTGTGGGAAGCGCCGAGCGCAACGAATCTGGAAGCGGTCTACCAGAGCCTGGGGGTCCCTACCCAACGGTCGATCCGTGAGGTCACCCCGTTCTTCACGCTCTGAAAGCCGCCGCCCCGCTCAGCGGTGGGAAACCCTTTCCTATCGCCTCCCTGTCGCTGGAGGGTAGACCGCCTCCTGCAAGGTCCCACGATGAAACCCACCACATCTCGTATCGGAACCGGCCGGCCCGGGGATCGATGTTTTCTACGGTAACGTTGGTCGCGGCGGCGATCGGCACCTACGTCGGGCTCGGAGCCGCAGTCACCTACGGGCGACCCCCGGTGCCGACCGCGACCTCTCCGAGCGGGCCGGTATCCCGCCCCCCCATCCACGACCGGGTCGTCGAAGGCGCCTGGATCGCGGGGATCGCGCTGGTCACCCTCTATCCGATCGCCGTGATCGTCGCGCCCAATTCGATGCTTTCGGCGCCGTTCGCGCTGCGATTCCCGGGCGATGCCTACGTAGAAGCGATCGGAATCGTCGTGCTCGCCCTCGCCGTCATCCTGCTCGGGACGTCGTTTCGCGCCCTGGGAGCGTTCGCGACGGTTCGACTCGAGGTGACCGACCGCCATCGGATTGTGCAGGAAGGGCCGTACGTGGGGATCCGACACCCGATGTACTCGGCCGTAATCGGCACCGCGATCGGGATCTCGCTCATCTTCCTCGGGTGGCTTCCGTCGGTCGTGACCGTCGGTCTCGTGCTGCTCGCATGGATACGATCCGAAACGGAGGAGAGGCTGTTTTTGACCGATCCTCGGCTGGCGGCGGAGTACGAGCAATACGTGGCGCGCACCGGCCGGTTCCTACCCTACCCCCGCGGTCGGCGATCCCGGCCCGCGTCACCGTTGGGCGGTCACCGGTCGACCCGAGGCGGATCGGAGGTCGTTCGCGATGAGCGATAGCCCGCTACGAGCACATCGCCGGCAGTCGTTCCCGTTCACCTGCGGTCCGGCCGCGCTCGGCTCCGTCTTGGTCGCGCTCGGTCATCGGATCCCGCGCTGGCGCGACGAGGAGATCGCCCTGTGGCGGGAGAGCACGGCGATCGCCTGCCCGGGAGCCCATCCGGTTGCGCTGGCCCTTGCCGCCCGCCGTCGGGGGATCGCGGCCGAGACATGGATCGTCGGACCACGACCCTGGCTGGGGGCTCATATCCGACAGGCGCACCCCGGGATCTCCGGGCCGGGCTACGGTGCCATCGAGCGCTCGCTGTACCGTGAGGCGCGCCGCGCACGGGTCCCGGTGCACGCGACGCTCCCGCCCATGACGGAAGGCGCCGGACTCCTCTTGGCTACCGCACCTTCCGGCCGCGCGTCCGAGGCGGGCCCCCACTGGATCGGCCTGGTCCCGGTCGCCGGACGGTTCGTCGTATTCGACCCGCTACGACGTCGTGCCTACCGCTCCGCGCGCCCGTTGGGCGAGTGGTGGGCGCGGGCCGGATTCGGAGGTACGAAGAGCTGCGTCGCCCTAGGGAGCCCCGTCGCGCGCGCCTCGCCGGCCGCATCGAGCCCGGCACCAGCGGCCCACGGGTCGGCCCACCGCCCGGAGGTCCACGGCCCGAACGGTACGGCCCACGGACTCTGGTCG
>JAJYUO010000078.1 GCA_021792485.1 Thermoplasmata archaeon | reverse complement strand
CGGCACCCCCGAGGCGGACCGGCGGATCGGTCGCGCGCTCCACAACGACCCGGGGCTCGGCGTGGCCCGCCACGCGGACGCGGGGTACCCGGAATCGATTGAGCTCGCGAAGACCGCCCGCTTTAGGATCCCCTAAGCGACCTCGCTCGGCGGTTTGGGCCTCCGGAGCTGGCGTCGGGCGGCATCCAGGACCTCGCGATCGCGCTCCCAGGCGAGACGCCCCCTCGCGGCATCGACCGCGACCCACTCCGCCCGGTCAAAGATCGGTTCCGGTTGAACGGCGCGCTCCGCCGATCGGGCCAGGAAATAGACCGAGACTTTCAGGATGTTCGTGCCTCGCGAGCGATCGTAGAACCGATAGGTGATCTCCCCGATCTCTCGCTCGAGCCGGACCTCTGCAAGGCCGGTCTCCTCCCGGATCTCGCGCAGGGCCGCCGTTTCGAGAGACTCTCCGGCATCGACGTGTCCTTTCGGGAAGCACCAGCGATCCTCCGCGATCTCGTGCAGGAGAAGTACGCTCTTGCCGTCCTCGGTGGCGATCACCGCTCCGCTGGACAGCTCCGGGATGATCGGCGCGCCTTCGCGGAACGGGTCGAACCGTCGCATCACGCCTCGGCCCACGGCGCCGAGATACATGTCGGTTCGGGAGAGGGCATCGTCCCGGGCTTCCGCGGATAGCCTAAAATCGGCCTGCGAGGGTGCGCGCCCTCGTGCTCGACCGGGTCGAAGAGTACCACGACATCGCGAGCCTCGTCGAAGCGAAGGCCGAGAAGAACCGCGACCGGATCGCCTTCCGATTCCCCCAGGGCTCGCTCTCCTACCGCGCGGTGGCGCAGGAAGCGGCCCGGGCCGCGTATGGGTTCGACCGTGCCGGGATCCGGGAGAACGACCGCGTGGCCGTTCTGCTGTTCAACACCCCCGAGTTCATTCTCTCGTGGTTCGGCCTCAACCACCGCGGAAGTGTCATGGTGCCGCTGAACACCGGCCTCAAGGGGGAGATCCTCCGCTACGAGCTCGCCGACGCGGCGCCCCGCGGGCTGGTCATCGATCTCCGCCTCTGGCCCCAGTTCGAGCCGCTCCGCTCCGTCCTCGACATCCCGCACGTGTGGATCGCGGACCCCTCTCGATGCGGCGCGCCTCTTCCGCCCGGGACCCGGCCGTTCTCGGAGCTCACCGAGTCCGAAACCGAGTTCCCGAAGGCGACCCGCCGGCCGTGGGACCCGGCCGCGATCATGTACACGAGCGGAACCACGGGTCCACCCAAGGGAGCGATCATCCCCCATGAACAGTACCTCCGTACGGCCGTCGAGATCGGACAGCGGAGCCGATTGTCTCCCGAGAGCGTGCTCTTCTCGGCCCTCCCGCTCTTCCACTGCAACGCCCAGGAGATGACCGGCCTCACGGCCTTCCTGAACGACCTGACCGCCGCCTTCGACGAGCGATTCTCAGCCTCCGGTTTCTGGGAATCCGCGAGACGCTACGGCGCGACCCACGTGAGCCTGTTGATCGCCATGATCAACGTCCTGTACAAGCAGCCGGTCCGACCGACGGATCGGACTCACGCGGTCCGGACGGCGCTCACCGCCGGAGCCGGTCGGGAGATCTGGCCCGAGTTCGAGCGACGCTTCGGCGTGTCGATCATCGAGCTCTACGGGATGACCGAGTGCGGCTGCACCACGCTGATGAACCCTCCGGAAGCCGTTCGCGTCGGATCGGTGGGCAAACCGCTCGGCTTCGTCGAGGCCGCGGTCGTCGACGATCAGGACCGACCGGTGCCGGACGGCGAACGAGGCGAGCTCGTCGTTCGGCCGTCCGTGCCCTTCTCGATGTTCTCCGGATATCTCAACAAGGCAGAACAAACCGTCGATGCCTGGCGGAACCTGTGGTTCCATACCGGCGATTACGTCACGCGCGACGCCGAGGGCTACTACTACTTCGTGGACCGCAAGAAGGACGTGATCCGTCGGCGGGGAGAGAACCTGGCGCCATACGATGTCGAGTCGGTCATGAACCAGCACCCGGCCGTCTTCGAAACGGTCGTCGTTGGCGTTCCGTCCCCTCTCGGGGAAGAGGACGTGAAGGCCTTCGTCGCCCTGCGCCCGGGTGCGCGAGCGGAGCCGAAGGAGCTCTTTGAGTTCTGCGCGGAACGCCTCCCGTTCTTCATGGTCCCAAAGTACATCGAGTTCATCGACGAGATACCGAAGACCGCGAACCAGAAGGCGCAGCGCTACCTATTGCGCGGTCGCCGAGGAGAGAACGAGTACGACCGAGAAGTCCTCGGCGTCGTCCTTCGGCGGCCGTAAGCGCCGATCGGAGCGGTTCGCGCTCCTCGATGCCAACATCCTGATTTGGGTCGCGCGCCGGGGCTTTCCGCTGGAAGAGGAGGTGGCCCGCTGGACGGACGGTGCGACGATCGCGGTTCCGACCGTCGTCCGGCGCGAACTCGACCACCTAGCCCGCGGGGCCGTGGCGTACGCGCACGTCGCGCGCACGCTGAGCCGGCGCTACCCGACCGTGCCGTGTTCGGGGGAAGGCGATCCGGCCATCCTCGCCTGCGCCCGCCGCTCCGGAGCGATCCTTGTCACCGCCGATCGCGCCCTCGCCGAGCGCGCCCGCGCTTCGGGCGTCGATCTGTTGATGCCCCGGGACCGGGCCCACCTCACCCGGCGGGCCGGCCTCCGAGCGAATTCGGGCCCGCGACGCCCGGGAATCATTATCAAGCGCCCAAGACTCGTACGACGCCCTTCCTAGAGGGACGATCGGATGCGCGACGACGACAGGATGATGGACCTGCCCCCCGAATTCGGGAGCGGGGTCGTCGGGGTCTGCGATATCTGCGGCACGCGCCAGGCGGTGATCATCCTCGCCAAGGAGCGCTACAAGCTCTGTGTGATCGACTTCCTCAACAAGACCTGGATCCACGGCGACAAGACCCCGGGCGCTCCGCTTCCCCTGTACCGGAGTGAGCGGGTCTGGTTTGAAACGGACGAGACGCCCGACCGCCTCGCTCCCGCGGTACGACTCATCCCGACGAAGGTCGCGCGCCACCCGATCGTCCTCGTCGTTCCCGACGTCTACGGGATTACCACGACCCTATTGGACGCGGCGATCCGGTTCGCCAAGGAGGGGTTCGAGGTCCTGATCCCGGACATCGGGAAGACCGCGAAGGTCGGCATGAGGGAACATTTCGCCACCCGGATGACCGCGCGCTTCCGGGGAGGCGTCGACATCGCGTCCAGGCCGGTCGCGCGTCTTGTGCGCCTGCACCAGGACGCGCTCGACTACCTTCGCACGCGCGACATGGTCGATCCGACCAAGTCGGCCGTATTCGGAACGTCGTACGGTGCGAGCCTGGCCCTTGCCGTCGCAGCCCAAGACGTCCAGCTCGGAGCGGCGGTCCTCGCCTATCCGGCCCCCACCCAACCGCCCGGCCTCGCGATGCTCGTGACGTCGCCCATCCTGTTCGTGGACGCCCGGGCCGACCCGATCTCGCAGAGGGCCCTCGCCCAGTTCGACTCGGTTCGCGCAGGGTTCAAGGTCCCTCCGGAGATCGCCGGGTTCCCCGACGCTCGTCGCGACTTCCTCGCCCGGGACCTGCCGACCTACGATCTTCCGACCGCGGAAGCGGCATGGACCCGGATCGTGGCGTTCCTCAAGCGCATCCTGATGCCGCCTCCCCCGCGGCCACCCGCCCCGCCGCTCCGCAGCGTACCGCCGACGCCCCCCCTCGCGGCCTCGGCCCGGGCCAACCCGACTCCGGCCTCGGCCGCGTCGGCGCACTGATCGGTTAGGGATCGACGGGAATCGCGCCGGCCGTCTCCACGAGGATCTTTGCCGCCCGCGTGAAGCGCATCAGCTTCGCGAGGTTGCCCTTCACTCGGATCGTGCCGTTCATGATCGCTCCCACGGGGTCGACCTCGCGCCGGATCAGCTTTCCCCAGTTCTCGGCCGAGCCTTCGAACACGAACTCGCTGGACACCGCAGAGGAGTCGGGTTCGAAGGTCGCTCCGCGGCATGCACCGTGCTCGAGCTCGAGATGGACCCCGGGTGCCACGCCACCCGCGGACGCCGCCGTCACTCGGAGCAGGATATCCCCCTCCCACTGACGGGCCGCTTCGGCGTATTCGGCGTTCGCGTTCAGCGCGGCGTACAGCGCGGCGGCCCACTCGGCCGACGGGAACTTCATGAGGGAGGGCATCCGGGCCGTCCTTTACGGATTACGCCCTAGGCCCCGCCGCGGTCCTACGCGGTATAGTCGTAGAATCCCTGACCGGTCTTACGGCCCAGGTGACCTGCCTCCACCAGGCGACGGAGCAGCGTCGACGGCCGATACTTCGGATCTCCGGTGTCTCGGTGGAGGGTCTCGGCGACCTCGAGAGCGACGTCGAGCCCGATCATGTCGCCGAGCTCGAACGGACCCATCGGCATCCCGGCCCCGGCCTTCATCGCCTGGTCGATGTCCCGCGAGGTGGCCAACCCTTCCTGGAGAGCGAAGCACGCCTCGTTGAGCACGGGCATGAGCAACCGGTTGACGACGAACGCCGGCGATTCCTTCACCCGGATCGGCACGAGCGGGTACCGGTGATTCCGGAGCCCTTGGAGAAAGTCGATCGTCTCCCCCACGACCTCGTCGCGGGTCTCGACGCCCCCCGCGACCTCGACGAGCGGAAGGGTGTACGGCGGGTTGAAGAAGTGGGTCACGAGGGTCTGACGAACGTGCGCGAGCCCTCGGGCCAACTTGGTGATCGACAGGGAAGAGGTGTTCGATCCGATGACCGCGAACTCGGGAAGGACGCGGTCGAGCTCCTCGAGCACCGGACGCTTCACCTCCGGTCGCTCGAAGACGGCCTCCACGACGAAGTCCACGTCGCCAAACGGCGCGAATTCCGTGGTTCCGTGGACTCGGGCGAACGTCTGGTCGGCGCGCGCCCGCGGGAACTTCGGGGCGAGCTTCCTGCGGACGGCGTCGATCTGGGCCGGCGAGAGGTCGATGCCGAGTTCCGCGATGCGGTCGAGCTCCTTGTCGGCGCGTCCCTCGTGGAAGGCGACGAGTTCGTCCAGGATCGATCGGACGCGGCGGAGCCCCTGGTCGACCAGCTTGGCATCGACGTCCTTCAGGACCACGTCGATCCCGTTGTACGCGAGCACTTCCGCAATCGCGGCTCCCATCGTCCCCGCGCCAACGACCCCTGCCTTCGCGACCCGCATCGATCCTCCGGCCGCCGACCGGGACCGGAATACATAACGGGGACTCCGGCGACGCCGGGCCCCGTGGCTCTTCCGCCGCGCATACCGGGCCCTCGCCAATGCTTAAGGAGGGGACGACCTCCCCACGCCGAGCGGGGATGGCCCAGCCCGGTAAGGCGCTGGATTGCTAATCCAGTGGTGATTTCACCTCGGGGGTTCAAAGGGGAGCCGGCACCCTCCGGCTCCCGGAAACTCCCCCTCCCCGCGTCGTCTCTCACGGAGGGGAGGCCACGCGCGCGCGGTACGCATCGCCCTCCCGGCGCACCTCGACCTTTGCCCCCGTGACGGGAAGGGGTCCCTCGACGATCGCGAGGATCCGGACGGATTCCTCGACCTCCAGGAGGGCGAGGCGGTGTGGCGCGGGCCATCCCTCGGCAGGGCTCGCGACCTCCGTCGAGGCGACGACGGTCCCGGTGGCGGGTACCTCCACCGGGATCTCGCGGTGCGACGCGCACCGCGGGCACGGACCGGACGTCGGAAGATAGAGCAGTCCGCATCCCCCGCACCGGTGCAGCATGAGCGAAGGAGGGGCGCTCATGCCACCCCATCCCCCGCCCCGAGAATCGTGACGAAGTTATGGGAGGCGAGCCCTCCGATCGACTGGGCAATCCCGATCCGCACGGGGCGGCCGACCTGATGCGCCCCCGCTTCCCTTCGGATCTGGCGGGCCACCTCCGCGATCTCCACGAGCCCGGAGGCGCCGACCGGGTGGCCCCGGGCCAAGAGCCCTCCGGACGGATTGATCGCAACAGTCCCGTCCGGT
>JAJYUO010000077.1 GCA_021792485.1 Thermoplasmata archaeon | reverse complement strand
GTTGTTCCGCTCGATGCCGACGCTCCGCCGCCGACGATCGGCAGCATGACGCTGAACAGCATCACGAGCGCGATGGCCACGGCCGCGATCACCGTTGCGCGTGTTACCCACTTTCTCTCAATCATACGATGTTCCCACCGTTTGGGCAATGCCCACGCAGTGGCGAACTGGACACGGAATATATACTTTATCGAGATGACATCGCGCGCGCGCGACGACCTCGATCCTCGGTGAGCAAATCGCGAAAACTGGGACCTGGGATGGCACGCACGCGGACCGACACGCCTTCTATGGGGTGCCGCTAGCCGTGAGCGAGCGCGAAGGAGATCGCACGAAGCGATGGAGGGGGTAACGATCGTCGAGGTGGCCTTGGCAGCCTTGCTCGCCTTCTTCGTGCCCGGATACTGCGTGACGCGGGCGACCTTTCCCGAGTGGAGGGTCGTGCGGCCTCTCCATCGCCTCCGGTTGCTCGAGACGATCGCCCTCTCCTTCGTCGTCAGCGTCGCGCTGACCGTCGTTGTCGGTGAGATCCTCTTGGCAGCTTCTCCCTCGGGGTTTCAAGCGTATTGGACCGACCCGATCCTCGAGTCGCTTCTTGGCGCACTCGCGTTGGTGGCTTTCGCGGTCGCGTGGGTGCGCGGTGCGTTCCGCCCCACACCCCCCGGCGGGCCCTCTCACGTGGACGCGTCTCGCGAGGAGGATCCTTGGGCCCTGATGGGGGAGCTCGACAGGCTGGAGCGAGACCGACGCCGGGCAATGCATCAGCTGCGGCGCTCGCGAGCTGGAACCCCCGAGTTCGCTCGGATTCAGGCGGAGATCAACCGGATCGATAGCCGTCGCGTGGAAATCCTTCGCGAACGGGAGGAAGAGTACGCGAGCTGAGAGGCAACGACGAGTGGAAAGCGGACCTAAGATGGTCCTCGTCGTGCGGGGCGAGCTACGCCTCACTGAGGGCAAGATCGCCGCTCAGGTCGCCCATGGAGCCGTGATGCTGGCCCGTCGGGTTGAACGGGAGAGCCCGACACGGTTCAGCGCATGGTGGAAGACTGGCCAGCGCAAGATCGTCCTCGAGGCACGCACCCTCGACCGGATGGAGATGCTGGAGCGTGCCGCGCGGGCGCGCCGCATCCCGGCGGTCTGGGTCGAAGATGCAGGCCTCACGGAGGTACCCCCGGGCACCCGAACCTGTCTTGCGCTGGGACCGGCCCCCGACGTCGAGATTGACCCGGTCACGAGGGAACTCCCACTGTTATGACCCGGCTGGATGGCCCGCTGCGCGCAACGTCGGCCTGGCGGAAGTCTTTCGAATAACTAAATACCGGAACGCCGTCGGTCTCTTCGGAGCCGAGAAGATCGGGCGGGTACGGCACCGAAGGTCACCATGCGGATGTGGATCTACATCGTCCGCCGCGTCCTGCTTCTCGTCCCCATCATCATCGGGGTGATGACGATCACCTTCGCGTTGATCAACGCGTTGCCGATCGTCGACCGGATGGAAGCCCTCTATGGGTGCACTCCCAAGGCATGTGATTACACGGTCGGATCCCCGCTGTACAATCGGGCGTACGCGGCTTTGGGACTGGGCCAGCCAGTGTACACGCAGTGGGGGGTGTACATGTATCGTGCGCTCACGTTCAATTGGGGCTCGGTTTCCGCGGAGAGTTCGGTCGGGAAATCGCTCTTAGTCGGAGTGGCCACTGCCGGTGTCCCCGTCACGACGGTGTTCTCGTGGCTGCTTCCGTACACGCTCGAGCTCGCGTTGCTCTCGCTTGCAATCATCCTCGTCGTTTCGATCCCGCTCGGGAACCTCGCTGCCGTGAACCGCAATCGCCCGGTCGATCAGGCCTCGCGCGTGTTATCGTTCTCCGGGTTCGCCCTTCCTAGCTTCCTGTTGGGAAGCTTAGTTCTCATCGGCGTGGTGATTGGCGTCGGTAGCCTGATCAACTTCGGCCTCATCCATACTCCCTGGTGCCCCAGCGGCGAGCTAGTCTATGATGAGTTCACGGGCTCTTGGCCCATCACCTCCTGCTTCGCGAACGACACCTATCCTTCGTGGTTATTGCATTCGGGCTTACAGAGCACCCCGACGGGCTTCCCCACCATTGACGCTCTGATCCATGGAAACTATTGGCTGGCGCTGGATACCCTGATTCGGATCATCCTCCCGGCTCTCGTGATCGCGTTCGGGACGATCGCGGTGTTGCTGCGATACGTCCGCAACAGCATGCTCGAGGTGATGAACCTCGATTTCGTGCGCACCGCACGAGCGAAGGGAGTCGAGGAGTCGGTCGTCGTCAATCGGCATGCGGGTCGAAACTCACTGAACGTCACCCTGACGGTGCTGGGGTTAACGTTCGCGGGTTTCTTGGCCGGTTTCCCGGTGATAGAGTCGGTCTTCAGCCTCAACGGGATCGGGTACATTTTGGCGATCGCGGTCGATAATCAGATCGGTTCGTTCGACTTCGGGGTCATTTTCGGTTCGGTGTTATTGTTCACGTACATCATCGTGACCGCGAACATCATCGTTGACGTTCTCTACGCGTACTTGGACCCGAGGGTCCGGTTGGGGTGACGTGAACCGTGCCGGCGACCTCTACGGATCCCACGGACGCTACCGCGCTGGTGCCGGCGGCTCCTACAGCGAGTCCGTCCCGACGCGGGCATCCTATCTGGAACGAGTACAAGCGGACGTGGTACTTCTTCCGCCGGAACACGCTTGCCCTGGTCGGTCTCGGGATTATCCTCGCCTTCGCCGTGGTGGCCGTGTACGCCATCACGACACCGGTGCCGTGGAACGCCCTCACCCTCTACTGCGGCACGAGCGGGGGGACCGTTTCCTGCGCGAACGAGGTGTGCACGTACACCCCCCCGGCCGCGCCGCCGGGGCCGAACTGCTATGCGACGCCCGTCGGCTTTCCGGCGTTCGTTGCTCCCACGATCTCGCTGACGACGTTATCGTTAGGACCCTTGCCGTTCGGCTCTCTCAGCACGACCGATGGGGGAACCCCGTACTTTTACAACATCTTCGACGGGCTTTTGCGGGGGACCGATTGGTCGCTGTTCATCTCCCTGAGCGTCGTGGCGGGAGGAGCGCTCATCGGCCTGACCCTCGGTGCGATCTCGGGCTACATGGGGGGCCTGGTCGACGAGACGATCATGCGTCTCACCGACATCTTCCTCTCGATCCCGTTCATCCTGTGGGTCATCATCGTAGTTGCCGTCGTCTCGACGGATTTAGCTAGCACGATCTCCGCTTCGTACCTGAGCATCTACATCCTGATCATCGCCCTGATGGCCGTATGGTGGCCAACGTACACGCGTATCGTGCGCGGTCAGGTTCTCGTCGTCCGCGAGCAAAAGTACGTGGAGGCGGCCCGGGCCTCAGGGGCGAAGCGAGGACGGATCATCTTACGCCACATCATCCCGAACAGCGTATATCCGGTCTTCGTCCAGATGTCGCTGGACGTCGGCAGCATTCCGCTGTTGGTTGGAGTGCTGATCTTCCTCGGATTCAAGCTGTTCCCGACGGTCTATTTCCCGGAGTGGGGCGACATGGCTGCGAACGCCGTGAACTCGACCCTGATCACGGGGATATTCGACGATTGTGTGATCGGGCTCTGCACGATCCCCTGGTGGCAGCTCTTCTTCCCGGGGATCGTCATCTTCCTGTTCGCCATCAGCGTTAACCTGTTCTCGGACGGGGTGCGCGACGCGCTGGACCCGAGGATGCGACGGTGAGCGCGCGAGTCGAGCCATCCCCGGTCGATATGCCGACCGGGGAGTCGCCGTCGACCGCCCCCGCTTCCGCCGCTTCGGCCTCAGTCGTCGCGCCCCACGACCCTCAAGTGGTCTTGGAGGTCCGGGACCTGAAGACCTACTTCTTCACCTACGACGGGATCGTCCGGGCCCTGGACGGGGTCAACCTGAAGGTTCGCCGCGGGGAGACGACCGGCCTCGTCGGGGAGACGGGCTGCGGAAAGAGCGTCACGGCCTTCTCCATTACCCGACTGATCGCGGACCCTCCGGGTCGCATCGTCTCGGGCAGCGTGCGGCTCGGATCGGCGAACCTACTCTGGGGGCTTGAGGAGGAGGCGAAGTTCCGGCACGACCCCAAGACCGACCGGGTGCGGGTCCGCCGCTCGTTCCGTCGCATCAAGCAGGCGAACGAGCGGATGGGCGCGGTGCGCGGGCGGCGTATCGCGATGATCTTCCAAGAGCCTTCGCAAGCGATGAATCCGGTCTTCTCGATCTCGAATCAGATCTCCGAATCGCTGTTACTCCATCGGGGGATCGAGATCGTCGACGGGATGCTGGGCGCGACGTTGGACGATCCGGCCGTCGACGCGGCGTGCGAGGCGCTCGCCGAGGTCATCGCGAACGACGAGCCGTCTCGGCTCCGGGCCGCCTGCACGGCCGTAGGCGATGCCGCCCGCCTCCCGTCGCTCGGTACCGAGCTCTACCACGAGCTGCGGGCGACCAGCCTCGGTCCCGAGCAGGTTTCGAAGGAGATCCACGCGATGGTCGCGCGGCGCCGATTGAGCGCGGCCGAGCGTCGCTACCTTCTCCACCGTCGCCGCCTCATGGAGGCCGACGACCGGGCACGCGCGATTTCGATGCACGAGATGGAGGCGGGTCGGAGGGAGGCCCGCGCCCGCATCGCGGTCAACAACTCGCGTCGACGCGAGCGTCTTTCGCACTTCTACTACGGCCTATGGGGGATACGCTCCCGGGTCCGCCGCCCCTTGGAGCGCGAGACATTCTGGAGAACGGTGCGCCTGCTCGAGGGGGTTTCGATCGCCAACCCGGTGCAGATCGCTCGGGGCTATCCCCACGAGCTCTCGGGCGGGATGCTGCAGCGGGTGATGATCGCGATGGCCCTCGCGACGGATCCGGACGTGCTGATCGCCGACGAGCCGACGACGGCGCTGGACGTCACGATCCAAGCGCAGATCCTCGAGCTGATGCGGGATCTCAAGGAGCGAGTCGGGACCGCGATTGTCCTCATCACGCACGACCTCGCGGTGATCGCTGAGGTCGCCGACCGTGTGAACGTGATGTACGCCGGCCGGATCGTAGAGTCGGCCCCGGTCCGGGAGCTGTTCCGCCGCCCGCTGCACCCGTATTCTCAAGGACTTTTGGCGTCGATCCCTCACCTCGATCGGCCGGAGAAGGAGTTGGCCTCGATCCCCGGCTCGGTACCGAACCTGTTGAGGCCCCCGAGCGGTTGCCGATTCCACCCTCGGTGCGCGTACGCGATGCCGATCTGTTCTAAAGAGGAACCGCCGGTGACGAGCGAAGGCCCGGGTCACACGGTGGCTTGCTATTTATACAAGGGACCAGTGGCCACGGACTAGGTAGTTCGCGTGGGAGCGAACGGTACGGATACCAGCGGCGCCCCGGTGGTGCTGGCCGCACGGAACATCCGCAAGCTCTTTCCGATTCGCGGCGGAGTCTTCTCCACGCACGTCGGGGATGTCCACGCGGTCGACGGCGTGAGCTTCGATATTCGCGAGGGCGAGACCGTGGGTCTCGTCGGAGAGTCGGGGTGCGGCAAGACCACCGTCGGCCGATTGCTTCTGCGCCTCATCGATCCGACGTCGGGCCACGCGTTCTATCGACCCCCGCCGGAGGCGTTGGCACGGATCGACGCGCTCTACGGAACCCTCGAGGCGCTGGCCGGAGATGGGGCGTCGAAGGCCCCGAACCCGGAGCTTCGGGCGACCCTCAACGAGCTCGATACGTTCGCCCAGCAATACTCCGTCTTCCGTCGGAGCCAGCGCTCGATGCAGGAGATGCGCGGCAAGCTCCAGATCGTCTTTCAGGACCCGTTCAGCTCGCTGAGCCCTCGGATGATGGTCAAGGACATTCTGGGGGAGCCGCTGGAGATCCATCACATGGGAACGCGCGCGCAGCGACAGGAGCGCGCGGCCGAGCTCCTGCACGAAGTGGGACTGAACACCGAGCACCTCTATCGGTTCCCGCACGAGTTCTCGGGCGGCCAGCGCCAGCGTATCGGTATCGCGCGCGCGCTGGCGCTCCGGCCCGAATTCATCGTGCTCGACGAGCCGACCAGCGCGCTC
>JAJYUO010000076.1 GCA_021792485.1 Thermoplasmata archaeon | reverse complement strand
GACCCTCGGATTGAACCCTACGAGCTACCTGAGCCTCGCGCAGCAGTTGATCGGCGTGGTGGTCACGCTGCTCTTCCTCGCGGGCTCGATCGCGGGAATCGCCTGGCGCTACCGCACCGCGGCCAGCGTGGCTCCCCGGGAAGCCGAGCGCGCGGCGTGGCGCGCGTCGACCCCCGCGTCCGCGTTCGACTACTCCGCGGCCCACGCGGCGACCGTTCCGGTAACGCCGCCCGCGTCGTCGGGTAAGAGCCCGCCGTCCACCGGGGGTGCGTAGAGGACCATGGCGACCGCTCCTCCCCCCCCGCCGGCCGGCCCGTCCCCCACGGCGCCGCCCCCTCCGACGGTGTGCCCGACGTGCCAAGCCAAGGTCCCTGCGAATTCGCGCTTCTGCCCCAACTGCGGAGCGTCGCTCGGAGCCGGCGCGTCCGGTGCATCGGCCCGTCCGCCGGCCGACCTTCGCCAGCGGGTCGACCAGGACCGAGGGACGCTCAAGCGACTCGAACTTCTCATTCCCGGGTACCACGGCTACCGGCAAGGAGAGGATATCCGAGCGGCCGACAGCTTGCTGCGCCGCCAAATCGCCGACCGGCTTCGCAACGCGCGCTTCACCGCCGAGAACGCGCGCACGGCCCTCACGCAGGCGAACCAGTTCAACGTGCTCATGGACCTCGCCCCGCTCATCGCTGACCTGATGCGCATCGAGCCCAAGATCCGCAGCGCCGAGCAAGGATACTCGGGGATCGCTGCGGCGATCAAGGTCGGCCCGCAGCAGCTGGATCGGCTGTACGAATACGACTACGGCTTCGCCACCGCGGCCGATCAGTTCGCCGCTACGATCGACGGTCTTCCGGCCCAGGTGACCGCCGGCGATTTTGCCCAGGTCGCCCGTACGGTGGCCGCGGCCCGCGCCGAACTGGTTCAGCTCGATTCGGCGTTTGGGGCCCGGATGCGGGTCGTGGAAGGAATCCAGGTATAGGAGAGGAACCGAGGAGCATGGTCACCAACCAACCGATACCGCAGAAGGGCGGGAGCCTGTTCGGCTCGACGACGATCAACTGGGAGGATGCCTACAAGGGCCCCAACATCATGTGGCGGGTGCCCCGCAACATCCGCCTGAACGACAACATCGTCGTGCGCGAGGACGAGATCGCCGTCTTTTTCCGAGATGGTAAGGTCCTTGCCTATTTTGACCGGCCGGACCGGTACGCGCTAACCAGCCTCAACGCTCCGATCGTCGGCGGTCTTGTCCAGGCGCTCTCCGGGGTCCGCCAGGAGGCCGAGGTCTACTACTTGCAAAAGCGGATCTTCGACGGCAAGTTCGGAAGCACCGATCCGTACGTCTTCCGCGACCCGGACTTCGGGCTCGTGAGCCTCCGGGTCTACGGAAGCTACCGCTGGCGCCTCGCCGCCCCGGACGTATTCATCACGCAGTTCGTCGGCACGTTCGGCGCCGCCACGAGCTCGGATGTCGAGGGACGCCTTCGGGATCAGATGGTGATCCTGATCTACAATGCCCTCGGCAAGATGAAGGACCAGGGGATGCGAGTGACCGATCTCGCCGGCCAGCTCCAGACGATCGAGCAGGCGATTCTGGGGATGGCTCCGCAGCACTTCGGCCCCCTGGGGGTCGAGGTCCAACAGATCCAGGGCCTATCGATCAACTTGCCGGACGAGGTCCAGAAGGCGGTCAACACGCGCTCGACGATGGGCGTGCTGGGCGTGAACTATCTCCAGTACCAGGCCGGTCAGGCAATGACCGAGGCCGCTTCCAACACCGGCGGCGCCGCGGGCGCACTCGCCGGCGCGGGCGTCGGCCTTGGAGCCGGCCTCGGCGTCGGTTACGGTATGACCGGCATGATGGGCGGCATGTACGGCCAGGGACCGTCGACCCCGTGCCCGAAGTGCGGAGCGCTGATCCCTCCGGGAACGCGGTTCTGCCCGAGCTGCGGCGCTCCGGTCGGCGGCGCCGCCCCCGGCGCGCCCTCGAGGGCCGAGACGGTTCCGTGTCCGAAGTGCGGCCAGCCCGTTCCCGCCACCTCGAAGTTCTGTCCGAATTGCGGCGCCTCGATGGCCCCGCCTCCTCCGCCACCGTCGCGAACGTGTCCGAAGTGCAACGCCACCGTGACGGGTTCCGGTAAGTTCTGTCCCAACTGCGGCGCGGCGCTCCCTACGTGATTCCCCCTCGAGGTCGACGATGATCTACTGCATCCAGTGCGGGAACCAGCTTCCGGACGACGCGAAGTTCTGTTACAAGTGCGGCGCCGCGATCCCGAGCGGTGTCTCCGGAGGCGGTGGGGCCGGGCGGGCCCCGACCGCTCCGGCGGCCCCGGCGCTCGCGCCCGCCGGCGCGCAGGAGTTGAAGTGTCCGGCGTGCGGGGCCCCGGTGCACCCGGCGTTCGGAGAAGCCGTGGTGACGTGCGAGTACTGTGGAAGCTCCGTGGCGCTGGGCGGCGCCGGCTGGAAGGAGATATCGAAGCACTCGATGCTCTCGCTCAAGCTGGCCGACCCCGCGCAGGCGCTGGACGCCGTTCGGGCCGCGATGGACAAGGGGTTGTTTCACCGTAAGGACTTCCAGGAGTCGAAGGTCATCGGACAGAAGCTGACGATGGTCCCCTACTGGGTGATCCCTGCGTCGGCGAGCACGAACTACCAGTATCAGGACGCCGCGATTGGCATCGGGTCGACGGTCGCCGCTGTTGGGGCATCGGCCCTGTTGGGCTCCGCGTTGAGCGGCGGGAACCGCGGTGGCGTGATGGTGATGCCGATGATGATGGGCCCGGCGGTCAACCCGACGCGCCAGGACACCATCACGGGAAGCTACGAATTTCCGGTCGTGGCGGTGAAGGCGAAGGGCGACTACCAGCCGAAGAGCTACCAGTTCTCCTTGGGCGAGCGCACGATCTTCGACAAGAAGCAGGTCCCGGCCGGGACCCCCATCCTTAACGGCGACGTGACCGAGGACGCGGCACGGAACTCCGCGCGCGCCTTCGTCACCCAACTCCAGTCGAACGAGGCGCACAAGAAGCACCGCATGGTGAGCAACTTCCGGACCGAGGTCAGCGTGAGCGAGGGCGAGCTCCTCCATGCCCCGATCTGGGAGTTCGTCCTCGAGCGCAAGGGGGAGACCGAGCGGTTCCTGGTCGACGCGCACGCCGGACGCGTCGTCGCCTAGGCGCCGGTCACGTGTCGATCGACCCCCGGTGGCCCTCGCGCGACCGGATCTCGTCCTCGTAGAAGCGCTGGGCGAAGTCGCCCTCCGCCCGGCCGATCGGAATCTCGGCGGCGTCGGGCCACGCGAAGTAGGTGAGCAGCGCCGCCGCGCTCGCCAGCTTCACCGCGCGCGACTTGAGACGCGGCGAGAACCGGGGATGATCGGCACGGTCGAGCGCGCGCTGCGAAACCTTCCGGAGCGTCCCGTAGAGGGCCCGATCGAGCTTCACCGGCCGGGCCCGGAACCGGTCCGCGACGAGGGGATGGCGGATCTCGATCGCGTGGACGAGCGTGAGGTGGTCCCGAATCCGCGAGGCGAGGGAGAACTCGAGCTCCCCGAGGTCGAGCCGTTCCGCGCTCTCCTCGACGGCGCGGAACCGGGCCTTCGTCATCGGGTGGAACCGCAGCAGCATCCGGTCCTCCAGTGCCGCGAAGTTGGGATCCGCGATTGTCGTCCAGTAATCCTCCGTGCCGGAAGTCCGCACGTTGTAGTTCACGGAAAAGAAGGAGCGGAACGTGTACGGTCCGACCGTGCCGAACGTCGTCTCCCACTTCACCTCGCGTTGCTCCATCACGAGCTTCAGCGGCTCGACCATCCCGCGGTAGCGGAACCAGTCGTTGAATTCCGGCACGATGAAGTTGAACGTCCGGCCCGTGTAGAACGCGCCGACGCGGAGGAACTGCGCCGGCGTGATCCCGCCGCAGTAGCGGTTACGGCCCGGGAGTCCGTGGGCCGGGACCGCTTGGCGCGGATTTCCCCGGACCATGTCGTCGATCGCGAACGTCTTCCCCGTACCGGGCGGGCCGAAGAGCGCGAGATGGAAGCCCGTGGAGCCGGTCGCCCGGCCCGTCGGGGCGAGGAGCGGTACATCGGCGAGGGCGTACTGCTGGAGAAGGGAGACGAGCGAATCGAAGTAGAGTTCTTCTCCGAAGAGTCCGCGAAGATAGTCGGCCAGGACACGCACGTTGAACGTCCGCCCGAACTCGAGCGTCGGCTCGAGGCGGCGGTCGAGCACCTCCCGAAGGGCCTGGACGAAATCGGAATCCATCGCATGGATCTCGGTCGATTCGTCCGGGATCGACGGGAGACCCGCCGGCTCGACCGCCTCGCTGCGGGCCAGCTCGCCCACGAGCATCGTGCGCAGCTCGTCAGGATACGCGACGAGGTAGGTCTTGTCCGAGCGACCTTCGGCGACTTCGGTGAGGAGGCCGCGACGGCGCAGGCGCGCGAGCAGGCGGGCCGGGTCCTCGAAGACCCGGTCGCGCAGCAGCCTTCCTCTGAGCTCGGAGAGGCGGAAGCGCGCGGGTCCGGTCGCGCTCCCTCGGATCCGGCGGCGCCGATCCGCATCGGCGATGACCTCGGTGAGCCGGCGGGCGACCGCGAGGTCGGCATCCGAAAGGTCGACCGGAGACTGGTCCGCCACGGAGCTTCCTCGAGACCTGAGTTGTTAATACCGCGTTCGCGCGCTGATGGTGCCGTGCGGCGCGGCGCGTCGGCCTACGAGCGCGAGCTCAAGGACCTCTTCCAGGGAGATCCCGATCGCGTCCGCGCCTACGGCCGGTCACTCCCTCCGGAGGAACGGATGGAGTTCGAGCGGATCGTCGAACGACCGTTCCTCGTGATCCGGGCCGCGGGCTCCCTCGGGTTTGACCTTGTCGCGCTCCGTCGCGAGTTCGCGTTCCCGCTCGAGGTAAAAGCCTCCCAGGCGCCGGTCATTCGCTTTTCTTCCAGCAGCGGACGAGCCGCGGATCAGCTCGCGGCCCACCGGGCGGCCGTCGACCGCGTCGGCCTGATGGTCCTCTACGCGTACCGACGCGTAGGGCAACGGTCGGAAGAAACCTGGCGCATCTACAGCGCCACGCGAGGAGGCGCGGACGGAATGATGGGCGCCCTCGGGCGACGTCTGCCTCCTATCGAAACCACGCGCGATGGGAACGCGGTCCTGCGGTGGGAGAACGGCATGCCCCTCTCGCGGTTCCTCCGAACGTTCCGGTTCCTCGCGGAACCGCCCGGTGCGGTGTCATGAGCGTTCGCGTCGCCGGCGTCGGCATCGGCCGGTTCGGGCGTCGGGCGGAGTCCGGCGTCGAGCTCGCGACCGAGGCCGCCCTGCGGGCCATGGAAGAGATCGGCCGGAGGTCGATCGACCTGCTCGTCGTCGGAAACATGCTCGGCGAGGTGCTCGAGGAGCGGGCGAGCGCCGTCCCCCGCCTCGCCTCCCATCTCGGCCTCGAATCCGCGGCCGGAGTGAGGGTCGAAGCCGCGTCCGCGAGCGGCGCGGCGGCCTTTCAGACCGCGGCCGCATCCGTCGCGGCGGGCCAGTCGGATCGCGCTCTCGTGGTGGCCTACGAGAAGATGACCGGCGCGCCGACCCCCGTGGTCGCCCGAGCGCTCGGGCGGGCCCTCGCGCCGGAAGAGGTTGCCGTCGGGGCGACGATGCCCGCGCTGGCAGCGCTCGTCGCGGAGCGATACGCGTCGCACTACCGCGTTCCGCTCTCCGCCTTCGATCACGTGAGCGTGTACATGCGAGCCCGAGGGGCGTTCAACCCCGCCGCCCAGTTCACCACACCCGTCACGCTCGAGGAGGTCGCCCAGAGCCGGACGATCGCCTCCCCCCTGCGACTTCTGCACTGCGCCGCGATCAGCGATGGGGCCGCGGCCCTGGTCCTCGAGCGCGGAGAGGAGGGCGCGATCGTCCGCGGCATGGGCCAGGGGCTCGACGCACATCGCATCGTGGACCGGCCGACCCTCGCCCACTTCGCGGCGACGCGCACAGCGGCGAGACGCGCCTACGAGATGGCCCACGTGGCGCCCAACGAGGTCGACGTTGCGGAGCTCCACGATGCGTTCGCTCCGTTCGCGCTGATCGATCTTGAGGACCTCGGGTTGGCGGAAGAGGGGACCGCCCCGCGGTGGTTCGACGACGGTGAGGAT
>JAJYUO010000075.1 GCA_021792485.1 Thermoplasmata archaeon | reverse complement strand
AGCCCTCCGGGCAAGCGGCGGAGCAGAAGCCGCAGTAGCTGCACTTCCCGTAGTCGATCTCCGGGCACTTCTTCGGGTGCTTCGGATCCCCTCCGGGGACGGTAACCATGTCGATGCACAGGTCCGGGCAGCTGAACGCGCACAGGTTACACGAAATGCACGTGGCGATGTTCAGCGCGTGGACCCCGCGGTAGTTGTCCCACACCGCTCCGACGCCAATCGGCTTGCCCGCGGCGACGGCGACCTCCTCCCGGAACTGGGGATCTTCCAGACGTTCGTACGGATAGACGATCGTGGACGGGCGAATCAGGCTCTTGCCGAACTGCCGGGCCGCGGTCGCCATCGGTCGGGCGATCCAGAGGATCGGGTTCTCGGTGGCCTTCGGCTCTTTGCGGGCGCTTTCAGCGGCCATGACCGTGAAACCCTCCTCCTATCCCCCCAAAGTAGGGATGCAACCCAGCACGGGCAAACACTTCACGGTGACGAGGAGGGCGGCGAGGACCACGCTCAGGAGGGCGAGAGGGATCATGCGGTTCCATCCGACGCGCAGCAGCTGGTCGGTCCGCACGCGGGGCAGCGACGCGCGGATCCAGACGAAGATCGTGAAGACGATGTAGACCTTGAGCATGAACCAGAAGATTCCCGCGAGCGGGAAGCTCGTCGCCGCGGCCGGGACCCAGCTGGGCATCGTCCAGCCGCCGAGGAAGAGCAGGACGATGAGGAAGGAGCCGAGGAGCGCGCGCAGGTAGTCGGTGAGCATGAAGAACGCGAACATCATCCCACCGTACTCCGTGTTCCATCCCTCGACGAGCTCCGCCTCCGCCTCGGGCAGGTCGAACGGAATCCGTTCCATCTCCGCCAGCATCCCCGCTACGAAGACCACGAGGGCGAGGAACAGCGGGACCCAGTACCAGTAGTTCGTCTGCTCGAGTACGATCGTCTGGAGGTCGAAGCTCCCCGAGACCAGCACGACCGCGACCACCGCGAGGAGGATCGGAACCTCATAGGCGATCATCTGGGCGGCCGAGCGCATCCCGCCGATCAGGGAGTACTTGTTGTTGCTCGACCATGCCGAGACGAAGATGAATAGCGGCGCGAAGCTGAAGACGGCGAGAGCGAGGAGCAGGCTCAGGGGCAACGACCCCGAGTTCCAACCGGTCGAGATCGGAAGGATCGCAAAGATGATCAACGACGTCACCATGTAGGCGGTCGGACCGCTCCAGAAGCCGAGTGTGTCGGCCTCCCGGGGCTTGACCGTGTCTTTACGGAACAGCTTGAGACCGTCCGCGAAGTTCTGTAAGAGGCCGGCGTAGCCCACGTGCATGGCCCCGCGCCGGTCCATGAAGCGGCCGAGGAGCTTGCGCTCCCACCAGATGAGCACGATCGTATTGAGCATGCTCGCGAGGAGCAAGATCGCCGCGAAGATGAGAGCGGCCAGGCCGTCGATCGTGTTGCCGTTCGTCACCGCGCCGCGGATCGGCGGCGGAAAAACGGACCCGATCGCACCGAGAATCGCCTGAGAGATCGTGATCGCGACGGAGAGCAAGGTGATCGCCATGACCCGCTCCTACCGGTCGCACTCGCCGACGCAGACGTCGACGCTACCCATGATCGGGGGAATGTCCGCGACCCGGTACCCGACGAGATACTTCTTCGCCGCGCTGATGTTCGCGAACACCGGAGAACGGAACTTCACACGATACGGGTGCTCCCCTCCGTCGTTCACGGTGTAGGCCTGGGCCTCCCCATGGGGCTCCTCGATGGCCGAGAGACCGAGACCCTTCGGATAGTTCCGCTTGAGCAGATAGCCCTCGTTCCCGATCGGCGCGTACGGCGCTCCGAGCCACCGGGGGACCCGCGCGGCCATCACCGGCCCCGGGTGCCGGTCGAGCCAGTCGAGCGCCTGGCGGATGATCCGCACCGACTGGCGCATCTCTTCCATCCGGACCAGATAGCGCGCGGTCACGTCGGCGCCGTCGGCGGTCGCCACGTCGAACTCCACTCGGTCGTAGGCCGAGTACGGCCGGTCCTTGCGGAGGTCGCGGCGCGATCCGGCGGAGCGCAGCATCGGTCCGGTGACGCCGTAGGCCACACAGTCCTTCTCGGACATCGTGCCGAGACCGTCGCAGCGCTTGTGAAAGATATCCGAGCCGAGGCAGAGTCGGTCGTACTCGACGAACCGGTCGATCAACCAGTCGCAGACCTTGCGGGCGCGATCGGTGAACCCGTTCGGGAGGTCGTTCCGTACCCCGCCGACCCGCATGTACTCGTACGTCATCCGGGCGCCCGTGTAGCTCTGGAATAGGTCGAGGATGAGATCGCGATCCCGCATCCCGTAGAGGAACGGGGACATGAGGCCGATGTCTTGGACGAACGCCGCATACCACATGATGTGGGAACCGAGCCGCTGGAACTCCTCGCTCATCATGCGGATCCATTCCGCACGCTCGGGAGGTCGGATCGCGAGCGCCTGCTCGGCGGAGAGGATGTACAGGTGCTCCCAAGCGAGGCCGGCGACGTAGCAGCACCGGTCCATCAGCGTCACGACTTCGTTGTAGTGGCGATCCTCGCTGATCTTCTCGATCCCCCGATGGAGGTAGCCCATCTCCGGGTCGACGTCCAACACCATCTCGCCGTCGATGTGCACCCGCAGGTTCCACAGCCCGTGCGTCATGGGGTGCTGCGGCCCCATGTTGATCCACATCTCAGACATTGCGCGTCTTGACCTCCAGCTCCTCGGGTTCGTGGAGTTTGAACGACCGTAGGAGCGGGTGGAAGGCGTACCCGTCCGGCATCAGCAAGTGCCGCAAGTCCGGGTGGTGGTCGAAGTGGATGTCGACCAGTTCCCAGGTCTCGCGCTCGTGCCAGTTCGCCGAGGGCCAGATCGACGTCGCGGATTCGATATGCGGGTTCTGGGCGGGAAGGTCGGCCGAGAGGATCACGTACGCGCGTCGTGCGTCGGACCAGAGGACGTAGAACGCCTCGCGATGGTCGACCCAGTCGATCCCGCCGACCATCGAAAGGTGATCGAACGCGAGGTCGTCGCGCATCGAGCGGAAGACGTCGAGCGCCGCGTCGGCCCGGAATCGCACTCGCCCCAGGGTCCCGGGGAACGATTCAATGCCGGCGACGCGGTCCCCCAGCCGGGCGCTCACCTGGGCGGAGAACTCTGCTTCCATGTCCTCTGGACAACAGCCGGGATTCGCGTACTACTCCTTGCGTTCCCGGATCAGTTCTTCGAGCTTCAGGATCCCGTCCAACATCGCCTCCGGCCGGGGCGGGCATCCCGCGATGTACAGGTCAACCGGCACGAGCTTATCGACGCCGGGGACCACGGAGTACGCCGTTCGGAAAGGCCCTCCACCGGTCGCGCAGTTTCCCATCGCGATGACCCACTTGGGTTCGGGCATCTGCTCATAGAGCGTGATGAGCTTGTGCGCGACCTTCCAGGTGACTGTCCCGTTCACGATCATGAGGTCGCACTGGCGGGGCGACGATCGCGGCACGACTCCAAACCGCTCGGCGTCCCACCTCGCGCCGAACGCGGCCGCGAACTCGATCGCGCAACAGGCGAGCCCCCAGTGGAGCGGGAAGAGCGAGTTGCGGCCGGCCCAGTTGAAGACCGGCTGGGTGAGCTCGCCCCTGCCCCGTTCGGCGATCATCGCCGATAGCGCCTCTTTCGCGGCCGGGACGAACTCCTTCGCGCGCAGGGTCTCGATCTCGATGAACGGGACCGCGGCCTGCGTGACGACGGGCAGGGGCGCACCGACCGGTTTCCCGGCGGCGCGGGATTCGGCCGAGGCGCTCATACAACCCACCGGCGCTCACCGCTGAGCGCGTAGTAGATCCCGATGATCGCGAGCGCCGCGAACCCGAAGGCGATCAGAATCGGGAAGACACCCGAGTTGAGCCCGCGGAAGGTCAGCGCCCATAGGGCGAGGATGAAGCCGAGCACGTCGACGGCTACGAAGACAATCGCGAAGGTATAGTGCTGCGTCGGAAAGTCGATCTGCGCTTCGCCTTCCGCCTCCTCTCCACACTCGTACGTCGTGAGCTGGAGGTAGGAGCGGCGACGCTTCGCGCCGAGGGTGCGGTTCATCGCGATCGACCCGACGGCGAAGGCGACGGCAACGAGCGCAAAGACGAGGAACGTCGTCACGCCCGCATCCATGGTTCTCGCCTCCTTCCGCTCGCCAAGTAGCGTACGTCCGACCGCGGGGGTTTATTTAAGCCGTGCTCCGTTTCTGACGTAAACCCGCGCTACGGGATGACGCGAACACCCCCGGCGAGGTTATCCGGTTCGGATTCACGCGGAGGCGATGCGGGTCGAGAAATTCTCGTCCGATCTCTCCCTTCAGGGACGGTACGTCGACCTCCGGCCGATGTCGGTCGAGGATGCTCCCGAGCTGCTGCGAGCCTCGGCTTCGTGGGAGGTACAGCGTTACCTGCGCCATCGGCCCGGAACGAGTCTCGAGGACGTTCGGGCCTACGTCCGAGGGTACGATGCGCTGACCCAGTCGGGTCGGTCGGTCATGTTCACGATTCGGCTCCGGTCCGACGGCACGGCGGTGGGGGCGACGGGATTCCACCGCATCGACCCCGCGAACGACTCCGTGGAGGTCGGGGGCACCTGGCTCGATTCCGCCTTCTGGCGGACCCCCATCAACTCG
The DNA here is from genome assembly GCA_021792485.1 of Thermoplasmata archaeon. Classification (GTDB taxonomy): domain Archaea; phylum Thermoplasmatota; class Thermoplasmata; order Lutacidiplasmatales; family UBA184; genus Lutacidiplasma. The sequence continues at coordinate 1,480 of JAJYUO010000075.1, read as the reverse complement.
GACGCTAAGCGGGTGCTGTTCGCCCAGGCGTTCGAGGAGGCCGGGGTACATCGGGTCAGCCTGCAGACCGATCTTCGCAACGAACGCTCGCAGACCGCGATCGCCGATCTCGGGGCGACCCGCGAGGCCGCGCTCCGGGAGAACGTGCTCCTCTCGGACGGGTCGTTCCGCACGAGCGTCCAGTTCGGCATCCCCCGATCGGAATGGCCTGCGGTCCGTGCCAAACTGGACGGTCGGCTCTCCCGTCCCTGGAGCCCGCCCCCCCCGGTCCGCGCGGATCGGCCTCTCCGAGCGCCCGACGGCGGGCTTCCACCGAGCCCGAGCGGCCCGCGACCGCCTCCCCTCGGACTCCGGGATCCGGTCACGCTTCGAGGGCGGTGGGTCGAGCTCGTTCCTCTGGAGCGTCGCCACATCCGCGACCTCGCTCGGGCGGGGCGCGATCCGCAGGTCTGGCAGTGGCTGCGGATCGGTCCGGGCCGGAACGAGGCGGAGATGACCGCGCTCGTGGACACGTTGCTCGCGCAGCAGGGGGAGGGGGAGGTTCTGCCCTTTGCGATCCGTTCGCTCACCGAAGACCGTTTTGTCGGGATGTGCCGGTACTTGGACATCGAGCGAGCCGACCAAGCCGCGGAGATCGGGACATGGATCGACTCCGCCCTGTGGCGAACGCCGGTCAACACCGAGGTGAAGTATCTCGTCCTGCGACATGCGTTCGAGACGGAGCACGCCCACCGGATCGAGCTGCGCACGGATTCGAGGAACGAGCGCTCCCAACGGGCGATCGAGCGCCTGGGAGCCCGGTGGGAAGGGGTGCTCCGCGAACACATCCGCCTAGCGGACGGGGTCTACCGATCCTCGGTCTGCTACAGCATCCTGGCCAGCGAATGGCCTGGCGTGCGGCGCCACCTCGAAGAGAAGCTCGGCCGACCGTGGCCGCCGCGGGGCTCCGACTAGGGATATTCGAAACGGGGCCGACGCTTCTCCCGGAACGCCCGTATCCCTTCGGCGAGCTCCGGCCCCTCGGCGGCCTCCACGGCGCCTTCGCGTTCGAGGGCCATCTGCGACTCGAGGCTCTGGCCGAACGCCGAGACCGTGAGGCGCTTCACCCAGCCCCACGCATGGGTAGGGCCCTGCGCGAACTCCTCCGCCCGCGCCCACATCTGCGACACGAGCTGGTCGGCCGGAACGACCTCGTGCACGAGCGATAGCTCGAGCGCCCGAGGGGCCGGGACGCGCGCATCGGCGAACAGCAGCGCCTGGGCGCCGCCGATGCCGAGGTAGTGGGGGAGAAAGTAGGTGAGGCCGCCGTCGGGAACGGCCCCCAGGCGCGAGAACGCAGGGACGAGGAGGGCATGCTCGCTCGCGATGCGCCAATCGCACGCCAGGGCGAGAGAGAGTCCTCCCCCGGCCGCGACCCCGGGGATCGCGGCGATTACCGGTTTCGGAATAGTAACGATCTCGTGGATGACCTGCTCCATCT
>JAJYUO010000074.1 GCA_021792485.1 Thermoplasmata archaeon | reverse complement strand
AACGAGACGGCCGATGCGGAGCGGTTGCGCCAGGGTGAGACAGCGGTCCGGACCGCGGTGCTCACCGATCGGGTGCTGAGCGTCGGCGCCGGGGTCCGCCCGGGCGACCCGATGCTCCGACGAGCGTCGGCCCTCGGCATCCCCGTCGTGCGGCGATCGAGCGGAGGGACCGGGGTCCTCCATGCGCCGGGCGACGTGGCTTGGGCGGTCGTCCTTCCTCGAGGAGATCGCCGCCGGGGCCCGAACCTTTCGGCGGCGTACGAGCGGCTCGGTCGCGGACCTGCGGAGCTGTACCGCTCTCGTGGAATCCCGGCGGCATGGCTCCCGGCGCCCGGCCGATCGGAGTCCTGCTGCTTCCTCGGTTCGCGCGGAAAATCCTTGACCGTCGGCCCACGCGTCGTCGGAGGAGCTGCCCAGCACCTCACCGGTCGGGCCCTTCTCCACCACGGCGTCCTGCCACGCTCCGTCGACCGAACGGCTCACTCCGCCCTCTTTGGCCTCACGGGCGAGGACCTGAGCCGGCTCGCCGGGACCGACGACCTCGGCATCGATGCGCCGGCCGAAGAACTCGCGATCGAGCTAAAGGAGCGGATCTTCGAGTCGCTCGCGTTCGGAGGTGACGGTCACGACGGCGGCGACGGCCGGTGAGACCACAGGTGGATCGCCGCCTGGGTCGCGGACTCGCGCACTTCCCTCCACCCTCCCTTCGGAAGTTGGCGATGGCTGATCACGAGGTCGCCGTCGACGTACACCGAGTCGATCGACTCCTCCCACGCCGAGTAGGCCAGGTGCGAGACGATCGTCTCCGGACCCGCCGGTTGGACCGACGGATGGTCGAGGGCGACGAGGGAAAAGTCGGCGCGTTTGCCCGGCTCGATCGAACCAAGGTCCCCCTCGCGACCGAGCATCCGCGCACCCTCCCGCGTCGCCATGTCCAAAAGGCGCTGCGCCGGGAGTTGGGAGGCGTCCCAGCGCTGGTTCTTCTGGACGAGCCCGGCCACGTGCATCTCCCGCAGCATGCTGAGCGAGTTATTGGAGGCGGCCGAATCCGTCCCGAGGCCGACGACGGCCCCGGCGTGCGCGAGCTCGACGACCGGAGAGACCCCGCCCGACGCGAGCTTGAGGTTCGAGCAGGCGCAGTGGGCGATGCCGAGCCGATGCCGTCCGAGAAGCTCGATTTCGTGGCCGGTGAGCCATACCGCGTGCGCCGCGATCTGGCGAGGGCCGAGGAACCCGATCTCCTCGAGCCAGGTCGCGGGCCGGCGCCCCGTCTTCGCCTCGTGGTCGTGGACCTCCTTCCGGGTCTCGGCGAGGTGATAGTGGCAGAGCGTCCCTGCCTCCTCCGCGAGCGCGCGAGCGCCGAGCCACGTCTCTTTCCCGCAGACGTAGACCCCTTGCGGAGCCACGAGCGGGGTGACGAGCGGATCGTTCTTCCATCGAGAGATGAACCGGCGGGCGTTGTCGAGAGGAACGCCGGTCTGCGTCGTGAACTCCGGATCGAGGACCGCCCAGCCCAGGAACCCGCGGATCCCCCAGCGCGCGACGGCACGCGCGACGGCGTCCTCCGCATAGTAGAGGTCGAGGAACGACGTCGTTCCGCTCATGAGCATCTCGAGGATGCCCAGCGCCGCGCCGGCCTCGACGTCCTGCTCGGTCCGGTGCGCGTCGACGGCGAAGAGCGTCTCGAGGAACCCGGCAAGATCGCGGTCGTCCGCGATGCCGCGCAGCGGCGTCATCGCCACGTGGCCGTGCGTATTGATGAATCCCGGAACGATCGCATATCGGGTCGCGTCGATCTTGACCGCGCCGTTGCGCGGAGCGTCCGGGCCCACGTGCGTGAACCGGCCGGCTTCGATACGAACGTTGCCGCGGAACACGCGACGCCCGTCGTCTTGCGTGACGACCAGCGCGTTCTCGAACCAGTACGACTCCGACCGGTCGCTCACGCGCTGCCTCCGCCGAGGGCTTCGGGGACGAGCATTGACATCTCGGAGTCGATCTCCAGGGGACGGGGGGCTCCATCCCGCGGCCCGGCTGCGGATCCGCCGCAGGTCGGACGACCGGGCCCGGCCCATCGACGGGGGGAGATCGGGACCGCCCAACCGACGAATGCCACGGAAGAATCACCTCGGTTCCGCCGTCCGGGGCGAGCCGACCACGAGGGATGCGGGCCGGGCGCTCGGCCGGATCCCCAGCGGAACGATCACGGATAAGACTCTCACGGTCGCTCCCGGCACGGCGGTCGAGACCTCCCCGCTAGATGTCGAGGTTCGTGACCTCGACGGCGTGCTGCTGGATGTAGTCGCGACGGGGTTCGACCTCCTCCCCCATCAAGATGCTGCAGAGGTTGCTCGCTTGGGCCGCGTCATCGATCGTGACGCGCAGAAGCGTGCGAGAGCCGACCTTCATCGTGGTGTCGCGCAGCTGCTCGGCGTTCATCTCGCCGAGCCCCTTGTAGCGCTGGACCACGACGCCCTTCATGCCGCCCATCTCCGCGAGGATCCGGTCCCGCTCCTCGTCGGAATACGCCCACATGACCTTCGGTCCCTTCGCGAGCCGGTAGAGCGGCGCCTGGGCGATGTAGACGTGACCGCCCGCGAGGAGCGCGGGCATCTTCCGGAAGAAAAGCGTCAGCAGCAGGGTCCGGATGTGCGCGCCGTCGACGTCGGCATCGGTCATCAGGATGATCTTGTGGTAGCGGAGGCGGGAGAGATCGTCGTCGGCCTCTACCCCGTAGCCGATGGCCGTGAGCAGGTTGCGGATCCCTTCGTTCTGGAGCATCTTGTCGAGATGGGCCTTCTCGACGTTCAGGATCTTTCCCCGCAGGGGCAGGATCGCCTGGAACTCCCGGTCGCGCCCCTGCTTCGCCGTCCCTCCTGCGCTGTCCCCCTCGACGATGAACAGCTCGCACTTGGCCGGGTCCCGCGAGTGGCAATCCGCGAGCTTGCCCGGAAGCCCACCGCCCTCCAGCAGGCCCTTGCGCCGAGTCAGCTCGCGCGCCTTGCGAGCGGCCTCCCGGGCCTGCGCCGCCTGGATCGCCTTCTGGAGGAGCGCCTGGGCGACCGGGGGGTGCTCCTCGAGGTACTCGGAGAGCTTCTCGTTGACCGCGCTCTCGACCTGGCCCTTCACCTCGGAGTTCCCGAGCTTCGCCTTGGTCTGTCCCTCGAATTGGGGTTCGAGGACCTTCACGCTGAGCACGCAGCTCAGCCCCTCGCGAACGTCGTCGCCCGTGAGGCTATCCTTGTCGTTCTTGATGAGACCGTGCCGGTGCGCATAGTCGTTCAGCGTACGCGTCAGGGCGGCGCGCAATCCTACGACGTGGGTCCCGCCGTCCATCGTATGGATGTTGTTGACGAACGCGAGAGTGGTGTCGTTGTAGCCATCGTTGTACTGGAGCGCGACCTCGATGTCGGTCGTGTCGCGTTTCGCGTGCAGAGAAATCGGAGGGCTGAAGAGGACGTTCGTGGCGCCATTGAGATCCGCGACGAACTCGCTCAGGCCCCCCGCGTGGTGGAACGTCGTCTCGCTCTTGTCCCGCTCGTCCTTGAAGAGAATCGTGACCTGGGGGTTGAGGAAGCTCAGTTCCTTCAGGCGCCGCTCGACGGTGGCCTTGTCGAAGACAACCGTCTCGAAGATCTCCTTGTCCGGAACGAATCGTGTCTCCGTACCGGTCCCTTCGGCGGGCCCCAGGTCCTTCACCGGAGCGATCGGCTGCCCGCGCTCGTAGCGCTGGAAGTACTGGCGCCCGTTCCGCCAAACGCGGACCTCCAGCGACTCTGAGAGCGCGTTGACGACATGGACTCCGACCCCGTGCAACCCTCCCGAGACCTTGTAGGCGCCCTTATCGAACTTCGAACCTGCATGCAGCACGGTCATCACGATCTCGAGCGCGGGCCGGTGGTAACGAGGATGCTCCTCGACCGGTATGCCTCGACCGTTATCCCGGACCGTACAGGAGCCGTCGGCGCCGAGCGTGACTGCGATCTCCGTGCACGCACCGGCGAGAACCTCGTCAATCGAATTGTCGACGACCTCGTAGATCAGATGGTGGAGTCCTCGCGCATCGGTCGATCCGATGTACATTCCGGGCCGCTTCCGGACCGCGGCCAGGCCCTCGAGAATCTGGATCGAACTGGCGTCGTATTCGGCGACCGTCGTACCTTGCGGAACCATCGAGTCTACCGCCGAGAAACCTCAGCGTCTTGACGAGCCGGGCGTGCGTTATAACAGTATGCGCACGGCGGAAACGAGAGGCCGGGAGGGGGCCGAAGAGGGGCCTCCTCAAGGCCCTTAAATCAGGGTTGTTCCGGGCCGCTTTTGGCCCGACGGCGAGGGCTACCGGGGCGGGCGGACTTGAGTACGGACGTAATCAAAGAACCGCTCGGTCGTACCGTCCGGGGCGGTCCACTCCGCACGAAGGCGCGTCCGCTTCTCGGCGCGACGCAGCTCCGAAAGGAGCGCGCGGTTGAGATCTTTCGCGCTCGTTCCTATCTCGGAAGAGCCGACCACGAACTCCGCGCCCTCACGGCGCACGGTGCCCCTCCGGATGAGCCGGCGGAGCACCGGCTCTACGATATCCGGTCGGTTGCTGCTCACCCTCGCCGAGAGGCGGAACTCCATCTCTCTCCCGGAACGCCACTGGTTTGCGCCTTGTGAAGGCTTGGGTCACGCTGTTCGGTCTGGCCCCCCCTAAGACGGTCTTTCGAAGCTACGTCCGTGACTTCGACAATCAACGAATTGCGGCGCGGGGGCGACAAATTGCTAATAGCGGCGGGCCGTGGGCGGGAGCGGATGTCGGGGGAAGAGGAGGCGCCCACGGCCCCGGAAGGGAGCGCGACATCGGGCGATACGGGCATCCCGGGGTCTGAGAGCGTTCCCGGGGGAGAGGACTGGGCGGTCCGCTACAAGTACCTCCTCGCCGACTTCGAGAACTTTCGGCGCCGCATCGATCGGGAGCGGGAGACGATTTCCCGGCAGACCCTCGCCACGGTCCTGCGCGAGCTGATCCCGATCTACGAGGCGTTTGGCCATGCCCGAAGGGCCGGCGAGAAGTCGGATTCAGGGATCGCGAAGGGATTTGACCTGATCGAGCAGGAGTGGCAGAAGTTCTTTCAGCGGGAAGGGGTCATGCCGATCGCTGTGGTCGGCGCCCCATTCGCCCCGGAAGAGGAGGAGGCGGTGGCCGAAACCGAATCGGATCCGGACCACCCGGACGGAACGGTCGTCGAGATCGTCCAGCAGGGGTACCGGTTCCCCGGAGGGCTGGTCCGTCCCGCCAAGATCGTGGTAGCCCGGTCGAAGAGGGACGGGCCAGGGGCCGCGACGCGAACGGAACCCCGGGAGACGCCCCCGTGAGCGACCGGTCGAGCGAGATCTCCGGATTCTACCGTCGGTCGATCCCCGAGCGTCGGCAGGCGATCAAAGAGTGGGCGAACCTCTCCGACGCGGAGATGGCCGCCTACGAATTTCCCCCGGGCATCGACCCGACGACGATCGACCGGATGATCGAGAACGTGATCGGTGTCTTTCCCCTTCCGCTGGGCGTCGCGACGCACTTTCGCGTTAACGGTGTGGACCGCCTGATCCCGATGGCGCTCGAGGAGCCGAGCGTCGTCGCGGCCGCCTCGAATTCGGCGAAAGTAGCGAGGTCCGCGGGAGGGTTCTTCGCGAGCTCTTCGGCCCCGATCATGATCGGACAGGTCCAGCTGCTCGAGGTGCCGGACCCCGCGGCGGCCCGTCATCGTATCCTGGCGGAGCGGGAGCGCCTGCTCGACGCGGCCAACGCGCTCGACCCGGTGCTCGTGAAGTTCGGCGGCGGCGCTAAGGACCTCGAGGTTCGCCTGCTCGACAGTCCGCGCGGGCCCATGGTGGTCGTCCACCTCCTGGTGGATGCGCGAGACGCCGGCGGAATGAACGCCGTCAACACGATGTGCGAGGCTCTCGGCCCCGAACTCGCGCGTATCGCCGGCGGTCGGTTCCGGCTACGGATCATCTCGAACCTCGCGATCCACCGTCTCGTCCGTGCCCGCGCGACGTTCCCCGCGAGCGCCCTCGCGACCGAAAGCGCGACAGGCGCGCGGGTCGTCGACGCGATCCTCGAGGCGTATGCGTTCGCGGTGGCCGACCCGTTCCGGTGCGCCACGCATAACAAGGGGATTATGAACGGGATCTCGGC
>JAJYUO010000073.1 GCA_021792485.1 Thermoplasmata archaeon | reverse complement strand
CACGCGGAGATCCTGACCGCGCCGGAGTAAGCGGGCCCCGCTAGGCGCGCGGGCGCTCGAACTCCGCGCGGGCGATCGCCGCCCCCCGCGTCATCGCCTCGAGCTTCGCGTAGGCGACGTCGAGCGAGCGGGTGCGCAGCCCGCAGTCCGGGTTGACCCAGATCCGCCGGGGATCGTCCAGGATCTTCACGGCCCGGCGGATTCGATCGGCTACGATCTGCGGCGTCTCCAGCTCATCGCGATGGACATCCGTGACACCGAGGCCGACCTCGCGGGTGTCGCCGTACTCGCGCAGCACGTTCAGGACCTCGTAGCCGTCGCGGCCGTCCCGGTCGCGGTTCGCGAACTCCCAGGCCCACTGCCGACATCGCTTCGCCTCGAGTAGCGCGGGAAACAGGCTCCGGTAGTCGCTGAAGCAGATGTGCATGGTGAACTCGGCATCGAGCCCATCGGTGGCGATGTTGAACGCTTCGGCGACCAGATCCCCTTCATCGGGATGCGTCCCCGCGGCCGGTTCGTCGATCTGGATGACGCGGCATCCCCGCTCGATGAGCGCCCGGAGGGTGGGCCGGAGCGCGTGGCGTGCGACCTCGCCGACAAACTCGCGCTGCGCGGCGCGGCGCGCCGCGCGTCCCTTCCAGCCGGGGTGGCGGCCCAGGTAAAACTCGTTGTACGACCAGTCGGCGAGCGTGTAGGCTCCCGTGATCGGCAGCTTCGGCTGGCCAACCGCGTGCGCCGCCACGAAGTCGAATTCCTCGAGGTGGTACGGCTGGAGGAGCCGGACCTCCCCGGTGCTCGCCGCCTTGAGGTAGTACTTGTTGTCGAACGAGCGGACGTGCCCGACGAACCGGAAGCCGCGCATCTGGCGGATCGGGTACTCGTACATTTCGATCCTCCGCGCCTCGCCGTCGTACACGCGCGAAAGCCCCGCGCGCTCGAGCAGGCGCATGGCGAACAGGGCACCGAGATCCCGGACCGCATCGGGGGTCACCTCGCGGGAGCGTCCGTTGCGCAGCGCCGTCGCCGTCTCCTCGAATCCCGAGGTGAAGGAGAGCCGTCGATCCCACGCGTCGAACTCCGCCCGGGCCCGATCGTCGAGCGGGACGCCTCGTTGGCCCAGTAGCTGCCAACGGGGTTTCATCAGGCTCCCAATCTCCTGCCCCGGGAATAGGGGTCGGTCGCTCACGATCGCCCCCCGCTCGGTGGGGTCAGCGCGATCCGGGCGGCCGCGAGGAGATGGAGCTTCTTCGCTGCGGGCTCAGCGGGCAGCAGGTCGAGCGGAGCGCCGTTCCCGAGCCAGACTTCGCGAGGCTTCGTGCGCTCTTGCAGCCGCCGGACGATCCGAGCGACCTCGCCCGGGTCCTCGTTCAGCGTCGTACGGGGGTCGATGACGCCGAGCCCGATCGCGCGGCCGTTGAGCCCGACCTCGAGCGATGCCGGATCGGTCTCGGCGAGATCGACGCCGATCACGGAGACCGGCAGCCGCGTGAGCAGGGGCAGGGCCGGCGCGGCGTCCCCGAAGTAGGTCCATACGATCGAGGTCGAGTCTCCGGCGACCTCGTGGATCCCGCGGTACGCCTCCACCGTCGATTCCGCCGACGGACCCGTCGGGATCCGGGTCACCAGCAGCGGTTCGGCCCACTCAAACGATCGGTACCCGAGTCCGCGCAGCTCGCGGACCTCCTCGGCGAGCAGCCGGCCGAGGCGGTGGATGATCGCTTGCGGAGCCTCCCCCGAGCGGTTGTCGAGAAGGCCGGCGAGGGTGTACGGTCCCGGAAGGACCACGAGCGCGCGAGCCGCGCCGTCCCCTCGAAGCGGGAGCGGCAGGCGCGAGGCGATCGCGCCGGGGGTTCGTTCCGGGGGGGCATGGAGGATCGGCTGCCGGTAGAACGTGTTCGTCTCGAACCAGCGGGTGAGCGGACCCACGGCCAAGCCGCCCCAGCTCTCGGAGATCGGCCGGAAGAGGTCGGCCCAGCGCAGATATCCGGCCGTGCACCGATCGGTGCCCAGCCGCCGCTCGAGGTCGACGACCCCGGCCTCGGTCCGCGCGTAGACCTCCTCGACCGCTTCCGGGCTCTGGCGGCCGCGGTCGAGGTCGCGCGTCGCCTGGACGAGCTCTTCGGAGCGCGGGAACGGTCCGGTAAGCGTGGTCCGAACTTCCACGGGGCGTTCGACTACGCTCCGCGCTTAACGATGACTTGACACGGAAGCACTGCGAATCGAGAAACGGGGTTGCGCACGGGGTAACGCGGATGCGCGCCGTTTCGCGCCCCGCCGCCGCTCCCAGGGTGCAGGGTGCGGCGGGTCCCGAAGCTCCCGGCACCCGTAGATGACCCTATCCAACGTCAGGAAAGTCGTCAATTGACGAACCTTCCGTTCGTCTTGTGCGAAGCGTTAATAACAATCGGTCTCGATGGTCGCGGGTCCTATGGTCCAAGCGACGACCCCGGCCGCCAAGCCGCCCGCCGACCCGCGGCCGCCGGTGGCTCCCGAGGCAGAAGACGAGGCGCGCACCGGCGCGCTCGGGGAGCGATCGCTCGCGCTCGCCCGGTTCTACCAAGGGAAGATCGAGACCGTCCCGAAAGTGCCGGTCCGCTCGCTCGCCGACTTCTCGGTATGGTACACGCCGGGAATCGCCCAGGTCTCCCGCGCGATCGAGAAGGACCCGGACCTGTCGTTCGAACTCACCGGCCGATGGAACACGATCGCGATCATCACGGACGGGAGCCGGGTGCTTGGTCTCGGGGACGTGGGACCGGCCGCGGCGATGCCGGTCATGGAGGGAAAGGCGCTCCTCTTTCGCTACCTGGGAGGCGTCAACGCGATCCCGATGCCGATCGCCATCGAGACGGACGATGAGCTGATCGAGACGGTGATCCGCCTCTCTCCCGCGTTCGGCGGAATCAACCTCGAGGACATCGCCTCTCCGAAGTGTTTCCGCATCCTCGACGAGCTCCAGCGCCGCCTCCCGATCCCGGTGTGGCACGACGACCAGCTCGGCACCGCCGCCGCGACCATCGCGGGCCTCATCAACGCGCTCGCGCTCACCGACCGAGACATCCATACCACCCGCACCGTTCTGCTCGGGGCCGGGGCGGCGAACATCGCGACCGCCCGGCTCCTCATCGCCCTCGGACAGGATCCCCACCAACTCACCCTCGTTGACCAGAAAGGAGTCCTCTTCGCCGAACGCGACGATGTCGACAGCCTCTCGCTCCGCAACACGTGGAAGTACCACCTCGCCCTGGCGACCGACGGCGGGGGCCGCCGCGGGGGCCTCGCGGAGGCGCTGGACGGCGCGGATGTCGTCCTGGCCGCCTCGCGGCCGGACCCGACGACGATCTCCCCCGCGGGGATCCGGTCCATGGCGGCCCGGCCGATCGTCTTCGCGCTCGCGAACCCGGTCCCGGAGATCTGGCCGGACCAGGCGCGGGCGGCGGGAGCGGCCATCGTCGCCACCGGTCGGAGCGACTTCCCCAACCAGGTGAACAATTCGCTCGTCTTCCCCGGCGTGTTTCGGGGGGTCCTCGACGCGCGCGCACGCTCGATCCCCGACGAGATCGTGATCGCGGCGGCTCGCGAGCTCGCGGCCCACGCCGACGATCGGGGGCTCGCCGCGGACCACATCCTCCCCACGATGGAAGAGGTCGGGATCTTTCCGCATATCGCGGCCGCCACGGCCGAGACGGCGGTGGGCCTCGGCATCGCCCGCGCCAAGCGCACGCGCGAAGAGTTTTACGACCGCGCTCTCAAGATCATGCAGCACTCGGTACGCCTCGCGACCCGCCTGCGCGAGGACGGCCTCACGCTCCCGATGCCGGACGAGCCGTCGGGAGGAACCGGACCACCATGAGTCACTCACCGCATCCGCCCAAGGAGTCGAAGGGACACGAAGCCGGACCGAGCGCGAGCGCGGGCCTCCCGGTGCACCTGAGAGTGGCGACGCTCGGCGACGTTCCCGCTCTCGTGCCGCTGGTCCTGCGACTGAAGAGCCTCAACGAGGAGTTCGACCCGCTGCTCAAGGTACGGAAGGACGCCGAGAAGACGGCGACGGAGATCCTGACGCGCGACCTCAAGGACCCGGAGGCGATCGTCCTCGCGACCGAGGGCGTCGGCGCCGACAAGGACCGGATCGTCGGGATCGTTCGCGCGCGGATCCGCGAGCGGCCGTTCTACGCTCCCGAGCGCGAGGCGGTGATCCTCGACATCTATCTCCTTCCCCTCTACCGTCGGCACGGCGTCGGAGAGTACCTCCTCGAAGAGATCATGAAGATCGCGAAGGAGAAGGGCGCGGGCGTGCTCACGGCCGAGTTCCCGCTCCAAAACCACATCGCGGCGAGCTTCTACAACAAGCGGGGCTTCCGGCCGACGATCGGCCTGTACTCGCGAACCCTATAGCGACGGGGTACCGCCGGCCTTATGGGCCCCTGTCCGCCATGACGGGCATGTCGTCTCCCGCGCCCGCCCAGTACCTCCGGCGGGGCAAGGTGAAGGAAGTCTACGCGATCAGTCCGACCGAGCTCGAGTTCCGGTTCACGAACGACATCAGCGTCTTCGACAAGCACATCCCGAGCGAGATTCCGTACAAGGGGGAGACCCTGGCCGGGACGGCGGAGTACTGGTTCCGCCTCTGCTCGAAGATCGGCGTGCGGCACCACTTCATCGCCCTGAGCGGGCCGACCCGCATGCGGGTCCGCCGCGTCCAGGTCGTTCCGAACCCCCGGGTCCTCGGCCCTTCCCCCAAGAACTTTCTCGTTCCGCTCGAACTGATCGTGCGCTACTACCTCGCCGGGTCGATGTGGGACCGCGTGAAGGCGGGGAAGGTCAGCGCCGCGGACCTCGGGTTCCCTTCGGGCAAGGAGCTCCGCTACGGCGAGCGCCTTCCCGATCCCCACTTCGAGGTCACGACGAAGCTCGAACCGGTCGACCGCCTCCTCACGACGGACGAAGCGCTCCAGCTCTCCACGCTGGACCGAGCCACCTTGGACGGGATCCGCGAGACGATATTCAAGATCGACCACGCGATGCAGAAGGACATCGCCCCTCGGGGCCTCCTCCACGTCGACGGCAAGAAGGAGTTCGCGATCGACGCGGAAGGCGTGCCGATGGTTGTCGACACGTTCGGCACCGCCGACGAGGATCGGTTCTGGGACAGCGACGCCTACGAGCGCGGCCGGCCGGTCGAGTTCTCGAAAGAGTTCGTCCGGCAGCACTACCGCTCGACCGGCTACTACACCGCGCTCCTCGAGGCCCGCAAGAACGGCACCCCCGAGCCGGACATCCCTCCGCTCCCCCCGCTCCTGGTCGACGAGGTGAGCCGGCTCTACACCACGGTCTACACCCGGCTCACGGGACGTCCGTTCACGCCGACGGCCTCCGTCCGTTCATCCCCGGCCTAGAGGCGGAACCCACCGTTTCGAGACCCCTCCCCCACCCTTATCTCTCCCGGTCGCGGTCGGTCGGCCGTGCCGACGAAGACCGCCCCCAAGCCCACTCCCTCGGGAACCGCGCCTTTGGCTCCCGCCCCGTTCGATCTCGAGGATCTCGAGGGCGTAGGAACGACGACCGCGGAGAAGCTCCGCGAAGCCGGGTACACGGACCTCATGGAGCTCGCGGTCGCGAGCCCAAGCGACATCGCCGAAGCCGCCGAGGTCGGCGTCGCGCTCGCCCAGAAGATCGTCAACGAGGCCCGCCGCCGGGCCGACGTCGGGGGGTTCGAAAGCGGGGCGACCGTCCTCGAGCGCCGGCAGAAGCTCGGACGGATCACGACGCACGCGAAGGCGCTCGACGAGCTCCTCGGGGGAGGCATCGAGACGCAAGCGATCACCGAGTTCAGCGGGGAGTTCGGCACGGGCAAAACCCAGCTCGGCCACCAGATCGCGGTCGACGTCCAGCTCCCGGCGGCCCAAGGAGGGCTCGAGGGCGAGGTCGTCTACATCGACACCGAGAGCACGTTCCGCCCCGAGCGGATCGTCGACATGAGCCGGGCCGTGGGACTCGACCCGAACGAGGCGCTCCGCCGCATCCACGTCGCGCGGGCGTTCAACTCCAACCACCAGATGCTCCTCGTCCAGAAGGCGCAGGAGCTCGCGCGCGAGCACCCGATCCGCCTGGTCGTCGTCGACTCGTTGACGGCGCACTTCCGGTCGGAGTACGTGGGCCGCGGCGAGCTCGCCCCG
>JAJYUO010000072.1 GCA_021792485.1 Thermoplasmata archaeon | reverse complement strand
GATCGTCACAATAGTCCCCCACGCGATTGCCCCAAGCTCCGGCCTTGAGCCACTCGGGATCCGGATCTTTCCCGGCGTGGGATACTATGCCTGGGCGTTCGTCGGCCTCGGGTTGTTCGCCGGGGCGTTCGGCACGGTCCTCATCGGTCTCGGTCGCTCCGAGCCGCGAGGTCCCTTCGTTCTGCCCGGGTACGACTACTCGCACGGGAAGCTGCCGTAGTCGAGCGGTCCGGCCCCGGATCCTCGATGCGCCGAGAGGCCCGGCACTCCGGACACGGACCGGTGCGGTCCGGCCAGCAGTTCGAGCAGAAGCTCCGGCCGCAGAACGGGCAGCTCCCGCTGGCGGGAGCTCCGCATCGCGCGCACGGAATCCGGAGCATCGCAGCTCACCTCGAACGGCTAGGCGGGGGAAGGAGCCCGCCCGACTTGATCCCTTCGACGAATCCCTGGGCAAAGTCCGCCCGCGTCACGTAGTCGGCGGCCGCGCGGGCCGCGCGGCTCCCGCTCGGGAAGCTCACCGCCCACCCGGCGGCGGAGAGCATCTCGACGTCGTTGTCGCCGTCGCCGAGGACGAGGCAGTCCGCGAGCGTGAGACCCAGGGGGCGAAGCGCGAGGGCCAGCGCGGGCGCCTTGCCGGCGCCGGGCTCGATGAGGTGAATCGCGAACCCGGTCCCCTCGATCTGAATGGGGAACCCGCGCAGCGCGCTCCGGATCCGTGAGATCGGCACGTGCGTGTCGAGCGCCACCTCGCTCTCGCGCCATCGATCCGTGAACAGCCGGCGTACCGGGAGCTTACGCCGGCGGAGCCGCCGGAACGCTCGCAGGGCCACCGCCGGGTCCGCGAGGCGCCGCACGCGGTCGCCCGCTCGCCGGTAGAGTAGTCCGCCGTTCTCCGCCACGATCGGCGTCGTGAGTCCCAGCGATCGGTAGATGCCGAGCGCGACCGGCAGGACGTTGCCGGTCGCGAGGAGCACGGGAACCCGTGACTCCCCGAGCCGGTGGATCGTGGCGAGCGCCGTCGGGTCGAGCCGCCGCCGGGAGTCGGTGAGCGTCCCGTCGACGTCGGTCACGACCGCCTTCAATCCCACCGGGGGCCGCGCCGCGCGGCCGCGAGAGCGGGGCATCACGCTACGCGCCCATCCCCGCCCGCGCCTGCTCGATCGCGCGGCGAAGACGCTGGGCGACCTCCTGCCCGTCGCGGCGGCCGCGGACGACCTTCATGACGTCCCCCATGAGAGGCTGGAACGCCTCCTCCCCTCGCTCGGCGAGGAGCGCCCGATTCCGCCCGACCACCTCGCGAACGACCCGCTCCAGCTCATCGTCGCCCAGGCCCGATAGGCCCGCGCGCTCGGCGGCGGCCGCGACGTCGCGCGCTCCGCCGGCGAGCTCCCGCAGCACCGCCGGAATCCCTTCCTTCGCGAAGAGACCGCGCTCGCTCGCCCGAAGGACGGCGTCGAGCATCTCGCCCGACAGTTCCGCTCCCGTCGAGGCGGAGACCCTCTCGATCGGGGGAAGATCCTGGGTCAGAAGGCGCGCCACCAGGGTCGCGGGATGCCCTCGTTTGGCGAGAAGCTCGAACCGCGCCGCTTCGCCGGCCGCCACAAGCTGACGC
Organism: Thermoplasmata archaeon; assembly: GCA_021792485.1. GTDB lineage: Archaea > Thermoplasmatota > Thermoplasmata > Lutacidiplasmatales > UBA184 > Lutacidiplasma. The sequence continues at coordinate 4,592 of JAJYUO010000072.1, read as the reverse complement.
ACGAGGTCGTCCGGCAGGCGGTAGTCGTGGGCGAGTCGCGAGCGGAGCTCCGAGGGGCGCTCCGGGAGCATCGTGTCGATCCGCGCAAGGTCGGCCGGCCGGATCGGGATCGGAGGAACGTCCGTCTCCGGATACATCCGGTGGCGACCGGGGATCGGTCGCGAATACCGCGTGCGGCCGTCGGGCAAAGGGTCCCGGGTCTCGCCGGGGATTCCCTCGATCGCCTGCGCGGCCCGCCGAGCGATCGACTCGGCGACGGCGCGCGACCGCGCCTCCGAGGCGTCGGCGAGGAGCACGAACGCGTCCTCCGGTGCCAGCCCGAGACGAGATCGCACATCGGCCACCCGCCCCTCGTCGACCCCGTAGCCGGGCAGCTCGTCGGAGTGCAGGAGGCCCGCGAGACCAAAGGCTCGCGCGTAGTCGGCGAGCTCTCGGCCGAGCCGCTCCGAGCTCCCCGGGGGCGACCGCAAAAGCCCGGCGAACCCCGGCAGCGCTACGGCGAAGATACGGCGGGCTCGGCCGGCACGGGCCGCGAGAGGGCCCTCCGTCATCGATTCGAAGAGATCCGTGAGGTCGACCGGGTCACCCGCCGGCGGCTTCGCCTTCCGTTGTCGGAGCGTCTCCCGGATCCGGAGGAGCAGGTTCTGCCGCTCGACTTCTCCTTCGACGTACTGCTCGATCGACCGCAGTTCCTGGACGCCCTTGATCTCGATCCGCCGCCCGCCATCGGCCGAAACGTTGAGGTCCTCGCGGATCGAGCCGATCCCGCGTCGGACTCGGTCCGTCGCGCGCACGAGTGCGCCGATCTCCTCCGCCACCGCCCGCGCCTCGCGGCCGCTGGTGATCTCGGGGGCCGTCGCAATCTCGAGCAGAGGGATCCCGAGCCGGTCGAGCCGGTAGGTCACCTCTCCCGGAGCCTCGGCGGTCTTCCGGGCCGCATCCTCCTCGAGCGAGATCGAGTCGATCGAGATGCGCCGCCCGTCGACCTCCAGGACGCCGTCAACCGCGATCAGGGCCGTTCTCTGGAACCCGGAGGTGTTCGACCCGTCGACCACAATCTTTCGCATGATCTCGACCTCGTCGACGACGCGCGCGCCGAGCATGCGCGAGACGATGAGGGCTGTCTCGAGGGCGTTCGGGTCGAGCGGATGGGGAGGCTCCTCGTCCGCCTCGACCAAGCACGAGGTCGGGGTCACCTCGTATCGGTAGAGGAGGTCGCGCGAGGCCTGGAAGCGCGCCGCGGGATCGATCGATCGATCCTCCCCGCTCGCGGCGATCAGGCGCCGGACGAACGTTCCGGTAACGGTCTCCGAGAACTCGCACGGGCATCGGCAGAAGAGCTTGCCCGTGCGCAGCTGCTGGTGAACTTCGAGCCCGGCCCTCACTCGAACTCCTCGGGGAGCCGCCGTTCGGAGAGATCCCCACCCGTCGGCGTCGCGAGCCGCCTTCGCACCGCTTCCACGTCGCGCTCGTGCCCCAGCGCCCACAATAGCTTCACATAGGCGGTTTCGGGCAGCATGTCGCCCAGGTAGGTGACGCCCGCGCGCACGAGGTCGCGCCCGGTCGCGTAGACGTAGGGGTCGACCGCCCCGGCGAGGCACTGCGAGGTCATTGCCACGACCGTACCGCGGTCGACCGCGCGGCGGATCCAGTCGAGGTGCGTGGCCGCGACGTGACCGAGACCGGTTCCGGCCAGGACGATCCCTTTACGATCGTGCGCGAACCCTTCCGCTTGCGCCGGGGAGAGGCCCGGATAGAACCAGAGGAGCGCTCCGCGCGGGTCGAGAGGGCCGTCCACCACGGCCGGTCCGGGGTGCGGAGCTATAGGGGGTCGGCGCCAGTGGACCGCGCCCTCGTCGATGTATCCGAGCGGTCCGTCCGTAGGGCTGTGGAAGGCATCGCGGCGCGTAGCGTGCATCTTCCGCACTCGAGTGCCCCGATGGATCGCGAACCGATCGTCGGAGAGTCCGGCGTGCATGACCGCCACGACCTCGCCCACCTCGCTCGAACGGGCAAGCCGGATGGCGGCGCGCAGGTTCGAGCGTCCGTCCGAAGACGGTCGGTCCGGAGACCGTTGGGCTCCGACCAAGACGACGGGTCCCGGAAGGCGGGGCAGGAGGTAGGAGAGCGCGGCGGCCGTGAACCCAAGGGTGTCGGTTCCGTGCGCGATCACCACGCCGTGGCTGCCCGCGGCGAACGACCCCCGAACGGCTTCCGCCAGGATCGGCCAATCTTCCGGAACGATGTTCTCGCTGAGACGGTCGAAGACCGGAAGCGCGTGGACCGGGCCGTCCGCGTCAAGATCCGGATAGAACTCGAAGAGCTCCGACTCGCTCTTGACCGGTCGGACGCCTCCCGTCTCGTAATCGACGCGTGAGGCGATGGTCCCGCCGGTCGTGAGAAGCGTGACGCTCTGTGCGCCCCGCGCGCGCGGGCGATCCGCCGGCGGAGGCTCGCGCGGAGCGAGCGTCGGTGCCGGTCTTGGCTGCAACCGGTAGGAGATCCCCGGGCCGATGCGGAGACCGACGTTGTACCCGCTCTCGAGCTTGAGCTGCAGGATGCGGTCGCCCGAGAGCTCGTGATGCGGGATCACGGTCCCGACCCAGCGTCGCCCCTCGGCGTCGGTGATCTCGACGCCCTGGCCCATCGGCAGGGCGCGGAGCTCCGCCCATGGATCTTCGGCTCTGGACCCCGTCATCGGTGCCGCTCTCGGCGCGAGGGAGAGAGGTCACTATAAATTCTGGGAGACCGCCTCCCCATGGGTCGGTTCGCCGTTTTATACCGGGCTCCGCTCGCTCGCCACGCCGTCATCGAGCAAACACCGGGTGCCCGTGTGGGGTAGCTACGGGGCGGGGGCTCCCCCGACCCGCTACACTGGATTATCCTAGAGGCCTGCGGAGCCTCAGACCTGGGTTCGAATCCCAGCACGGGCGTCTCGTGTTATCGGCCCCGCGCCGTCCCGGCGCGCGCGAGCACACCCAGGGCCTCGACGGTCGCCCATTGGCTGGGTTCGTTGAGCGGCTCGAGGGCGATCGGGAATACGACGTGGCTCCGGCGGTAGCCGGCCCGTTCCGCTTCGAGGTCCGGATGATGGGCGTCCAGCGCCCAGGTCCCGTCGCGCGAGCGTTTCTTCCTCAACCAGTCGAGAGCGGGGCGGAGCCGGGCGTCGCTCCCGTAACCGAGGCGCGTCAGGATCCGGAGTCCCACGAGGAGATCGTAGTAGTAGTGGTTTGGATAGTGGATCCGCATCCACGGCGCATACGGCTCGCTCCCCTCGTCCATGAGATGGCGATCGAGGTAGAACTCGGCCCCGAGTTCGATCGCACGACGCACCGCCTCGCTCCGTCGGCCCTCGGGGATCTCCGCGAGCGCGGCGAGCCCTTCCCATCCGTCGAGCGTTCCGGAGCGCGACGGGAAGCAGTGCCATCCCCCGTCGCTCTTCTGCGTCCGCACGATCCAGTCGATCGAACGACGGACCGCCGGATGGTCGAGGTGGCCGAAGCGGATCAGCGTTCGCACGGCATTCCCGGTGACGCAGATCTCCCCGGAACGACCGCTGAGGTCTCCGCCCGGGCCGCTCCACCGTGAGAGGATCAATCGTGCCGTTCTCTGGATCCTCCGGTCCGACGCGGGAACCCCGAGGTCCCCGAGAACGATGGCGATCCAGTTCGTTGCGACGTACTTCGGGACGTACAGCTCCCACGCGGTCGACCCGGGCGTGCTCCAATGGCCGTCGCGGGTTTGGAAGGAGAGAAGGTCGGCGGCCCACCCCCGGCGCCCGACCGCCCGGGCCGCAGATCGCACCTGCGGATCCCCGGCCGGGCGGCCCTCCACCTCACGGTAGAAGCGGAGCCGGACGCTCGGATCCGCGTTCGGGCCGGTCAGCCAGCGCCGGAGTCGTGCCGGTACGTCCACGGAGGACCGTACCCGCAGGAAGAGATACCGCTACCTCACGGGGAAATCCCGACATCGGCGCGCGCGTCGCCGGCATGCCGGATCCCGTAGGAGGGATGCGGCTCGTCCGCGATCGCTAAGGTGACGGCCACATGGTCGGCCCGTCGCTCGACCGCGCAGGGGAATCCGCTCCCCCGGAACACGTCCAGCATACGGAGATTCTCCGGAAGGATGACGGCGCGGAACCGTTGGATTCCTTGGTCGCGGGCCGATCGGGCGAGCCGGGTGAGGAGGATCGACGCGGCGCCCTTCCCCTGATAGGCATCGGCGACCAGAAAGGCGATCTCGGCGGAAGGAGAGCGCGGCCCGTCCCGGATGTACTCGGCCTGCCCGATCACCTCGCATCGGTCGGGCCATTCGCGGCAGAGGATCAGGGAGAGGCGGCTGGTCACGTCGTCCGGTTCGAGCAACTCGCCGGCCACCGTCTCGGGCGCGACGGGGGAGAAGTACCGCTCCTCAATCGACTCCGAGCTCAACCGGCGAACGAAGTCCGCGATCGACGCGCGATCGTTCGGCTGCGCTCGCCGCACGTAGACGGGCGTGTGGTCCCGCAGACGATCCGGTCCCTCGGTGCCCGGCGCGAGCGGAACGGCTGGCACCCACGTGAGGCTCATGCGCGGCCACCGAATACCGAACGC
>JAJYUO010000071.1 GCA_021792485.1 Thermoplasmata archaeon | reverse complement strand
TTCCCTACCCGCAGGGGGGTCTATGTCGAACGTTCATTCTCCGGCCGGGCGGCCCGCCGCGGGCGCAACCTCGGTCCGCTGGGAAACCCGCACGCGGTCGGTGGAGGCCCACGCCAGCGTCCTCGCCGGCAGGAGCGCGAGGAGAAGGGCGAAGGAACCCATCAGCCCGAACTGGCATCCGAACCGGAGGACCAAGGCGAGTCCCATACCGTAGGGAGGGGCGACCGCCCCCCAGCTCGCGGGAAGGCCGGCGGTGCCGAACAGCTCGTTCACAAGACCCTCCGCCCCGGTCCCGAGCCACGCGGGCGGGAGCCATGCTACCACGGAGATCCCCGCTACGAACAGGACCGCGCGGAGTCCCGCACCCGCGATCGAGCGGCTCGCGCGCACGAGTCCCTGCGACGCTGCGCCGGGCAGGATCGCGATGAAGACGGCGACCGCCGCGATCAGCTCGTGCTGGACGAGCACAGCGAACCAGAACGATGGCGAGGAGAACGGGTAGTTGTAGGTCGCGGCGAGACCGATCCCGGCGAGTCCCCAGAAGACGCCGCCGAGCAGCAGGACGACCCGCACGGCCGCGCGCGCGATCGTGGCTCCCGACAGTGGTGCCGGGGTCGGCGTAGCGTCGGGAAGATGGACGGCCCGACCGTTCGGAGCGGTCGTGAGTCCGAGGAGCGGACCGTACGTCTCGAGCAGGGCCTCGTGCGCCAGCAGCGCGATCGCGAGGACCACGATCTCGAAGACTCCAAGGAACCAGTTGTTGGCGAGCAGCGTGTAGGCCGTGGTACCGCTCGTCTGCGCGACCACCCCGAGCCCCGCGGCGGTGCTCGTGGTGATGGTGCAGCAGGCCCCGATCGTCGCGAGCGAGAGAAACGCCGGAGTCAAGCCGGCCAGCGACCCAACCGCGACGTTTCCCGAGGCGGCGAGACGGCGCAAGGTAACGATCCGGGTCCAGAGGATCACGGCGACCGACATCCCCACCCCGACCCCGATCGAGACGATGAGCATCGTCAGCGTGCCGAAGAACGGAAGGAAGAGCCCTCCGTTCGGGAATCCCACGATCACGCCCGGGTAGTTCCACCACGCGGCTCCTCCGCTCGCCGACGTGAGGACGATGATCGTGAGGTGCGTGTAGCCGGTCCGGGCGAAGACGAGCATCCCGCCCATGACCATCGCCGCGAATGCGAAGACGCCGGCGATCAGCAGGAAGAGCGGGATCGCCCACCGTCGTGCCAGGACCTGCCGGGTCGCCCGGAAGGTAAACACGGACCGGACGGCCGGGCCGCCTTTCGAGGGCATCGCCGAGACATCCGACCACCCCTTTATCGGGGCGCCGTGCGAACTTCTACATCTCGTAGTAGCTTCCCGGGGCCCGTTCACCGACCGGAGGAAGGGTCCCGGCCTCCGGTGCGATCGGGGCAGAATCCGGTCGGGAACCGATGGGCCCGGAGTCTCGTGTCGGGGAGACCCCGGGCGCGACGGCGACCGACATCGAGGACCGGCCGTAGCCGAAGCGCGTGAGGCGTCCCATGAGGTAGACTGTCTCCAGGGTCATCACGCCGACCATCACGCCCGCGAACGGAGCGAACCCGGCCCCCGGGAGGAAGAGGAACGACCCGATCCAGCTGACCCCCATTGCGAGGAAGGCCGCGCCGATCTCTCCTCGGAGCACCAACGAGGAACGCGGGATCCGCGTGAACTGCGTCCCGCGCCAGAGAATGTAGATCCCGCCGCCCATGATCAACGCCATCGCGATCGCACCGACGATGGGGACCTCGAAGGCCCACGGAGTCACGAACGCGGTGGCGCTCAGCGCGTAGAGCGCCCCTCGGTCCTCCGGATGATCGAGACGGCATCCCCGGATCAGGACGAGCATGGTCACGCCCATCGGCCAGTAGTACCATACCGAGCTCAACGACACGAGCACCGCGTGGCCCACCGCCGCGATCGAGTCGATCGCCGCCGGCAGCATTCCCGGAACGAGGGCGGCGAACGCCCAGCTCATGAAGACCTCGTTCCCGACGACGAGCAACGTCAACGTCCAGGCCCACGCCCTTCCTCCGCCGATCGGGTGCTCGGATTGATCGAAGACGAGCGACGCGAACCAGAGCCCGAACGGGACCATCATGAACTGGGCGGCGAGGGCAAAGACCGTGAAGCCCCCGACCGTCGGGACCTCGATGTAGTAGGCGACCCCCATCCAGAACGTGAGCTGGGCGACCAGGATGCCGACGCCGAGCACCGCGGAGGAGAGGGACGGCCGTTGAGTCCCGCGCAATAGCCGCCACAGAACGTAGAGGTTCAGCGCGACCATTCCAGCGGCGATGAGCGCGGCCCACGATGTGGCGGGAGTGATCGCTAATAGGCCGGCCCACATCGATCGAGCGGTTCCTCTCTTGGGCGAATACTCGGAAGCGAGATCCCCCGATCCCCTCGGCGATCCCGGTGAGGAGGGGGCCCTATATCGGACGGTGGTTCGTACTTGCTCCCACCCAGCCGGGCGGGGGATTATGCCCCCGAGCCGGGCCGGGAATGGCCTCCGAGGAACCGGCGGAGCCGGTCGAGGTACGCCCCCCGCTCTTCCCAGAACGGCATGTGGGAACTCGCCTCGAAGATCGCGAGCTCCGCTCCCGGGATGGCCCGGGCGATCTGCTCGGCGACCCGCGGGCTCACTTCATCGTACCGACCTCCCGTGACGAGCGTCGGCGCTCGGATCCGCCCGAGCTGGTCGACAAGTCGGATACTCTTGATCGTACCGGTGATCGTGAACTCGTTCGGTCCGTTCATGTACAGGTACACGGGTCGGCTCAGGTTCTCGAGCGAGTAGCTCACCGGCGGGGGCCACGGCCACAGACGACACACATGGCGGCGGTAGAACTCCATCATCGCGGCCTCGTACTCCGGTGTTTCGAACTGACCGGTTTCCTCGCCCTGCCGCAGGACCTCGCGGGTGGGCGCAGGGAGTTCCGAGATCCACCGCCGCATCTCTTCGACGGTGAACGGCACGTCGGCGACGCCCCCTGCGGTCGTGAGGGTGCGGACCGCCTCCGGGTGGGCCAACGTGTAGGCAAGGGCGAGCGTGCCTCCGTAGCTCGAACCGAAGAGGTGAACGGATCCCAGGCCGAGCGCGCGTCGGAGCTCGTCGACCTCGATCACATTGTGCTCGAGGGTGAAGAGCGAGGTGTCGGTGATGCGCGCGGAGCGACCGCACCCGAGCTGGTCGTAGAAGACGACGCGATAACCGTGCGCCGTGAGGTCCGAGATCGGCTGAAGGTAATCGTGCGTGGCACCGGGCCCGCCGTGCATGCAGACGACCGTCGCGCGGGGGTCCGCGGGCCCGCACATCCGATAGTACATCGGGTATCCTGTCACGTCGACCGTGCCTTCCCTCATCGGCTCGGGCCAACCTTCCGCCATCGGGTCCCGATGGACACGCGCCGGTTCTTAACCGTGGTGCGGACCTAGCGCCTTCTCGCCGCGGCGCTGGAAACGCCGGTCGGCGCCGCAGCCGCCCCCTGCGCCGACCGAACGTATTCCAGGAGGTGCGGCACGGCCGGATGCGGCGGGACCGAGTCGAGGTTCGATGCGAGCGCGAACGCGCAGCGGAGCACGCCGATGTGCGTGAGCGCTTGAGGGTAATTGCCGAGCGGCATGCGGCGGGCCGGATCGTACTCCTCGCTGAAGAGGCGCAGGGGACCCGAGGCCCGAAGCAGCTCGTTCCAGTCCGAGAGCGCGGCGTCGAGCCGGCCCATCCGGGCGAGGCATTCGACCCTCCAGAATGAGCAGGCGAGGAACGCTCCCTCGGGCCCCATCGGATCCCCCTCGGTGAGGAACCGCCTCACGAACGGGCCGCTCCTCAGGGTCCGGTCGATGTACTGGACCGTGCCGTCGACCCGGGGATCGTCGAACGGTAGGAACCGCACGAGCGGCAGCCGAAGGTTGCTCGCATCGGGTCGGTCCGAGTCGAACGCCTGCATGAACGATCTGCGTCGCTCGTTCCAGCCGTGCCGCTCGACTGCTTCGCGAACCTCGCTCGCCGCGCACTCGAAGCGTTCGACGACCGCGCGGCCGTCGAAGCGCCGGGCCAGCTCCGACGCGCGATCGAGAGCCACCCACGCCATCACCTTCGAGTGGACGTAGTGCCGCGCCGGGCCGCGGAACTCCCATATCCCTTGATCCGGCTCGGTCCAGCGGCGCTCAACCTCCTCCGCGAGCTTGCGCAGTAGCGGCCAGTACGTGCCGACGTGTTCCTCCCGCATATCGGCCTGCAAGAGCGCGGCCGAGAGGATCTCGCCGTAGATGTCAAGCTGGAACTGAGTCTCGGCGCGGTTGCCGACCCGTACCGGACGGGTGTCCATGTAGCCCGACCAGGCGGGCAGCAAGCGCTCGGGGACGACCGGCTCGCCGTGCGCATCGTATAAGGGGCGCAGATGGCTCTCCGGCCCGTCCAGGTTCTCGATCCTCCCGACCACCCAGCGCAGGAACCACTCGGCCTCCTCGACGTGACCGAGAAGCAGGAGCGCTTGCGCGGAGAACGCGGCGTCCCGGAACCAGGCATAGCGGTAGTCCCAGTTACGGCCTCCGGTCGGCCATTCGGGAATCGAGGTCGTCGCGGCGGCAACGAACGCCCCGCTCTGCCGCTGAGAGAGGAGCTTGAGGATCAGCTCGGAGCGAAGGACCCAACGACGCCAGGCGCGCGGGAGGCGCGCGAGGGGCGCCGCGCCCCGCCGGACCCATGTCTGCCAGAACCGGATCGATTGGTCGAGCAGCGCCCGAGGCGTCGCGAGCCCCGCGAGCCGGGTGCCCCGAATGACCTCGATCGCCCACGGCTCGCCGGGCCGGACGGTCCCTCGACCGACGATCCCTTGGTCGGTGATCGCCACCGTCGACGGGTGGACGTACGTCCAGCTGCCTGAATCTCCCATGGCGACCGCGCCGGTGCTCGTGGTCTCCCAGGTGAGTCGCTCGGTTCCGTATCCCGGACGCGCGTCGAGCAGAGTCCGGACCGGGATCGGGCCTCCCTTCGCGAAGATGACCCGGATCAGCATCGAAGGGCACGATGGCCGGTCCATCGTGATCGGCATGAAGTCGACGACGGAGAGCACGCGCCGCGCGGTGAACCGGAAGCGGGTCCGCACCACGTTCGTCCCGGTGATGTACTCGAGGGTCGTCCGAGCCGGTCGCATCGGCATGACCTCGAACGAGCCCCCCTTCTCCGGGTCGAGTAACCGTCCGAGGAGGCTCGGCGAGGAGAAGTGGGGCAGGCACATCCAGTCGACCGAACCGAGCGGAGAGACGAGCGCGACGGTGTCCAGGTTGCCGATGACTCCGTACTCCGTGATCGGCAGGAATCGAGGCCGGGGGCGTGCCGGGTCGAACGAATACGACACCGGTGGAGGGGCCAGGGCTGCTCTCATCGATGCGCCCTTCGGGCTAGAGCCACAGCGCGGGCCGCTTCGGTCCAGGTGCGCACCCGAGGCGCGTCGAGCGATGCCGCGCGCCGAGCCGACCGGTCCGCACGGGAGCTCCATCGGTCCGCTCCCCAGAACCACACCGCCCGCATCCGAGCGGCCTGGGCCCCCTCGACGTCGACCGGCAGGTCCCCTACGTGAACGGCGTTCGCCGGGGAAACGTGGAGGCGGCGTAAGCAGTCCCAGAAGATCCGAGGGTCCGGCTTCGCCCACCCGACTTCGCTCGATATCGCCAGCGCATCGAACCAGCCGGCGATCTTCTCTTCCCCGAGGCGGCTTCGGATCGAGGAGGCGGTCTCCTCGAGGATGTTCGAAACGAGGCCGATCCGCCGGCCCTGTCGCCGCATTCGGTTCACGAACTGCTCCGAGCCCGGCGTCCGATGCAACGGGATCCGCGCCACGACCTGGTCGAGACCGAACTCTACGGCGCCGACGTCCACGCGGAGGCCGGTGCGTCTTCGGAGCCACGACGCGGCCAAGCGTGGGCTCCACGGCGTGCCATCGCGCAGGTGCCGCGCCCGCTCGGCGGCGAGCAGCGTGCAGCTGGCGCGCACCTCGCGCGGGCTCGCCCCCGCCGTCCTCAAGCAGTCGCTCCAAACCCGGGCTTTCCGCCGCCGGAACTCCGCACGCTCGCTCGAGCGTTGGTACCACAACGTGTACCAAAGGTCCACGGTGACGGCATCGACCATGAGGCTCCCTGCGGGCCGGTGCGGATCCGACCGGTGCGGCGGGACCCTGGGACCTTGCCCACTCC
>JAJYUO010000070.1 GCA_021792485.1 Thermoplasmata archaeon | reverse complement strand
CCTTGCCGGAGCGAGCCGCCGCCTCGATCGCCCGCGCCGCGTCGGCGGGGATGACGCCGAGGTCGCCCTGGGTCATGGCCAGCGCTGCCTCGACCTCGAGCGCTCGCCGCAGGCGCTCCTCCCGGGAGAACAGGCGACGCATCGGCGCGCGGCCGTAGCGGAACTCGAGGGGGCAGAACAGCGCTCCCGCCGGCGCGTCGCTCACGGTACGCGACCGGGGCCGCGGTATATATCGGTGCGCGGCGCGAGAGGCGTCAGGAGTCCTTCGGGGCGTCGCCGGTAAGGAGGGGCGCAGCGACGCGCTCGTGAAACCGGTCCGCGATCTTGCCGACCCGACGGACCACGCGATCCCCGAGCTTCGAGCGGACCCGCCCGAGGGCCGCCTCCAGCCCGAAGCGACGCTGTTCCCAGTGGTAGAGCCGCTCGGTGTATACTCCGTCGAACAGCAACGCGCGGCCCCCCTCAGCTCCGGTTCTTGGGACGGGCGCGCGGGCGGAGCCTTTCACTTCCTCGAAGAACCGCGTGCCCGGGACCGGGACGGCGATCGATACCGAGTATTCGTCCGGGCTGAACCGGCGGAAGAGCCGGAGCGTCGCCTCGATGTCCTCGAGGGTCTCTCCCGGATACCCCAGCATCAAGAACCAGAACTGGCGGATCCCTTCTCGGCGCAGGGCTTCGGCCGTCCGCTCGATTTGGGCCAGCTTCGTTCCACGATTCATGAGGTTGAGCATCTTCTGGCTTCCGGACTCCACGCCGACGTAGACCCGTTGGAGCCCGACGCCGCGCATCCGGGCGAGGAGGTCGGGCTTGAGCAGATCGACGCGGGCCAGGCACTCGAACTTCATGCCCAGATTCTCCTCCTCCATGCGGGTGAGGAGCTCGTCGAGCCACGAGCGCTGGATCCCGAAGACGTCGTCACAGAATCGAACGTAGTCGACGCCGTAGCGAGCGTGCAGGGAGTGAAGCTCCTCCATCACCCGGGCGGGGGACTGCTGGCGGAACGTACGTCCGAAGGTCGGCTTCGAGCACCACGAGCAGTCGAATGGGCAGCCGCGGGAGGTGAGGACCGCCGCGCGACGCTCTCCGGTCTTGCGTTCCCAGCGGCCGAGGTACCCTTCCATATCGATGAGGTCCCAGGCCGGAAGGGGAAGGTCGTCTAGGTTCTGCAGGAACGGTCGCGGGGGGCCCCGGATCACGCGCCCCCGCTCACGGTACGCCACCCCGGCGATCTTCTGCGGCCACGACCCCTCATGCACCGCACCGGCAAGGTCGGCGAGCGCGGCCTCCCCCTCGCCGGGGACGACCGCGTCGAACCCCGCCTCGAGGTAACCTTGCGTGGCGCTCGCGGCGTCCGGCCCCCCGGCCACGGAGAGGGCCCCGCCCGCGCGCGCGAGGGCCGCGACCTCGAGGGCCCGGGTCCGGGTCAGCGTCTTGGTGTGGACGCCGACGATCTCGGGTCGGAATCGAGCGATCCGGTCGGCCACCGGTTTCGTGCTCCGGGCGAAGGTGAGGTCGACCATCTCGACGGCGACGCCGTGCTCCCTCAGGTACGCCCCAAGCGTGAGCAGTCCCAAGGAGGGATAGAGCTCGATGAACTTGCGCTCCATCGGGTCCTCCCGGGACAGGTACGGGTCGACGAGCAGGACGCGAGGGGCGGTCGCATCGCGGGAAGAGTTCATGACGGCCCCCGAACGCGTCGGATCGGCCGACCTCCCGAGATCGCTCCGACCGGGCAGTAGGGAACGCACCATCCGCACTCCGTGCAGTGGGAGAGGACCTGCAGGCGGTCGGGAAGGAGCTCTATCGCATTCGGCGGGCAGACACCGACGCACAATCCGCAGAGGACGCAGGCATCCGGGTCGACCGAAATCATGGGGCGACCGCCGATAGGGCCGCCCGGCCGGCCGGAGCCACGGTTCCCGCCTCCGGTTACGCCGCCGGGGGCGGCGACGGGGAGGGCTTCGGGTGCAGCGCTTTTCCCAGGGCGGAGAAGCCTGCAAGAGCGCACTTGATCCGGACGGGCGAAAGCGGGATCCCGATCCACTTGAGCATGTCCTCGCGGGTGATCTGCGAGACCTCCTCGAGGGTGCGTCCGACGAGCCGTTCGGTCAGCATCGAGGCTCCGGCGACGCTGATCGCGCAGCCGTCGCCCTCGAACCGGACTTCCGTGACCTTGTGGTCGTTCGGATCGACCTTCAGGCGGAGCGTGATGTGGTCCCCGCACGAGGGGTTGAACTCCTCGCCCGCCATCGTGGCGCCCTCCAGCGGACCGAAGTTCCGGGGATTGCGATAATGCTGGAGGATGATCTCCTGGTACATGTCCCACGCCATCGCCGCCTCTCCACCGGCGAAGGTAGCCGGGCAGTATAAAAGTCGCCGGCCGACGCATTCGAGGGTACCAGAATCCATCCCCCGGCGATGAAGCGCGCCGGGCCGAGCCGCCGCGCGGCCGGCGCCACGCACGCTTTATAAATACGTCCGAGTGACTAAATTGCATGAGCGCGCCTTCGGCTCCTCCGTCTTGGGTCGACGACGCCCGGATCGAGGCGCTGGGGAACGAACTCGGAGACCCGCCCGAAGTTCGCGCGGAGCGCGCTCGGGCGACCCGGCTTTTCCGCGAGCTTCCGATGGAACCGGATCCGCTCTACCGGCAGTACGGCTACTTCCAAGGTGTGGATCTGACCGGGATCGACCCGGGGCTGCGAGGGCCGACGGTCGCGGCTACGGTGCCTCCGGGGAGCTTCGTCTGGATCTTTCACGACGCGCACGGTACTCGCGCGCACGTCCCGGACGATCTGGTCGCTAAGGGCGTGCGCCTCCGGACCCTCGACGAGATCTGGGCGGAAGGGGGAGAACCCCTCCGGGAATTCCTCTCGCGTGGCGAGGCGCCGACCGACCGGCTGACCGCCCTGAGCGTGGCCCTGCTGAACCGCGGCTACGAGCTCGAGGTCCCCGACCGCCTCTCGATACCGATCCGGGTCCAAGACATCACGGTCCTCAGTCGGGACCACGAGGCGTTGTCGATCCACCGGCGCATCCGAACCGGCGCCGACACGCAGGTTCTTTTCACGCAGGAGGTCTACTCCGCGGCCGCGAGCCCGGGCGGCCAGCGGTTCGTCGGTTCGAGCGTGGATCTCGACGCCGGCCCCGGGTCGAAGACGGTGGTCCTGGACGCTCACGCCCCGGACCGCGATGCCGTCGCCTTCTACCGCCGGCACGCCACGACCCGCAACGACGCCCGGCTCGCGTGGGTCTGGCTCGGGCTGGGTGGGCGGGTCACGAAGGCCCGCAACGATACCGAGCTGAGGGGGAACGGGTCGGTCGTCCACGATCTCCAGATTTTCTACGGGGACGGGCGCCAGTCCTACGACTCGGCGGTCCGGCTCACGCACACGGGAACCGACACCCACGGCGAGTCGATCACGCGCGGGGTCTTCGCGGACGAGGCCCGCGGAATGAGCCGGGGGCTCGTCCGGATCGAGAAGGACGCCCGGAAGACGATCAGTTTCATCAGCGAGCACGCCATGCTGCTGGCGCGCGGCGCACGCTCGGACACCATCCCGATCCTGGAGATCTTGTGCCCGGACGTGAAGGCGACCCACTCGACGAGCGTGGCGCCCGTCGACCCGGAGAAGATCTTCTACCTCGAATCGCGCGGCTTCACACGCGCCGAGTCGGTCCGGGCGATCACGGAGGGGTTCCTCTCCTACGTGCTCGAGCGGGCACCGGTCGAATCCCTGCACGACGTCGTCCAGCCGATGCTCCAGGCCCGGTGGGAGCGTCACGACCTCTACTGGAGCCCGGACGGCCGACGCGCGCTACCGGCCCTGGACGTCACCGGGACCGAGGCCGCGCCCGAGTGGCGCTTCGATGCGAAGCTACGGTAGGCGCCCCCGCCCGGAGCGTGAGGTTCGAACGTCCCTACCCGACCGCGCCGGTCATCTCGAGCTGGATCAACCGGTTGAGCTCGAGCGCGTAGTCCACCGGCAGCTCCTTCGCGAACTCCGCGAGGAAGCCCATCAGGATGAGGTGGATCGCGTCCGACTCGGATAGGCCCCGGCTCATCAGGTAGAAGATCTGCTCCTCGCCGATCTTTCCGACGACGGCCTCGTGGGTGATGGTCGCGTCCTCCTCGTGGATCTCGTTGTATGGATAGGTGTCGGAGCGGCTGACGTCGTCCGGGAGCAGCGCGTCGCATCGGACCGCCGCCTTGACGCCCGTGGCTCCCTTCGCGACGTGCAGCAACCCCCGGTAGCTCGTCTGTCCGCCTCGGATCGCGATCGACTTGGAGATGATCTTGCTCGAGGTGTCCGGTGCCGAGTGCACGGCCTTCGCGCCGCTGTCGATAATCTGGCCCTGGCTCGCGAACGCCACGCTGAGGATGTCCGCGCGCGATCCGCGGCCCTTGAGGTAGACCGACGGGTACTTCATCGTGATCTTGGATCCCATGTTGCCGTCGACCCACTCGACCAGCGCGTTCTCCCATGCGACCGCACGCTTCGTGACGAGGTTGTAGACGTTCTTCGACCAGTTCTGGACCGTCGTGTAGCGGATCTTCGAGTGGGGTTCGGCCACGACCTCGACCACGGCCGCGTGGAGAGAATCCGTCGAGTAGACCGGGGCCGTGCATCCCTCGACGTAGTGCACCTTGGCGCCTTGGTCGGCGACGATGAGCGTCCGCTCGAACTGGCCGACGTTCTTTGCGTTGATGCGGAAGTAGGCCTGCAAGGGGATCTGGCAGTCGACCCCCGGCGGGACGTAGACGAAGCTCCCCCCGGACCAGACCGCGCTGTTCAGGGCGGCGAACTTGTTGTCGTTGTACGGCACGACCTTCCCGAAGTACTTCCGAACGATCTCCGGGTGCTCCTGGACGGCCGTGTCCGTGTCGCAGAAAATGATGCCCTTCGCTGCGAGATCCTCCCGGATCTTGTGGTAGACCGTGCCGCTGTCGTACTGGGCGCCCACCCCGCCGAAGTACTCGCGCTCGGCCTTGGGGATGCCCAGGCGCTCGTAGGTGTTCTTGATGTCCGCCGGCAGGTCGTCCCAGCTCTTCTTCGGGGCATCCTCGCCGAGCGGGGCCGCGTAGTAGGTGTAGGCATCGAAGTCGATCTCGTCCAGGTTCGGGCCCCAATCGGGCATCGGGCGCTGGAGGAAGTGCTCGAACGCGCGCAGGCGGTACTCGCGCATCCAATCGGGCTCCTTCTTCCAGTCGGAGATCTGCTCGACGATCTCGCGGGTGAGCCCCCGCGCGGTCCGGAGCTTGTAGGTTTCCGGATTCTTGAAGTCGTACCGAGTGTAATCGAGCGGAGAAAGCTCCGTCGTGCTCTGCGCCATGGTTCCCGTCCTCGTTAATTCCATCACGTGAGCGTATTTAAATCAGCCGTAGCTCGAGTCGAAAAATCGTGGTCGGAGTCGCGGCCTAGCGCGCGACCCGGGCGCGAGCCGCCGGGACCGAATCGAACCGGTCCCGAATCCGGACCAATGCGTCGAACAGCCGCTCGATTTCGGATGGGGTGTTGTACAGGTACAGGCTCGCTCGAACCATCGCCGGGACCCCGAACCGTTGCATCAGGATCTGGGCGCAGTGTTGCCCGGCGCGAACGGCGATACCGCTCGCATCCAGCAGGCTGCCGATATCGTGAGCGTGGATTCCCCGCAGCGTGAAGGAGAAGACCGCCTCCCGACCCTCGGTTCCGGGAGGGCCGTAGATCGTCATCGAATCTCCGAGGCGATCGTGGGCGAGATCGAGGAATTGGCGCGACAGCTCCCGCTCGTGACGGGCGAGGTTGGGCCACCCGACACCTTCTAGGAAGTCGAGAGCCGCCGTCAAGGCGACCGCCCCGGCGATGTTCGGAGTACCCGCCTCGAAGCGAGCCGGGGGGTCCCGGTAGGTGATCCGATCCGGCTGCACCTGCTCGATCATCTCTCCCCCTCCCATCCATGGCGGAAGCTCGTCGAGCAGGGCCTTTCGGCCCCAGAGCACTCCGATCCCGGTCGGGCCGAGCGTCTTGTGGCCGCTGAAGGCGAGAAAATCCGCCCCGAGTTCGCCGACGTCGAGCGGGACGTGCGGGGCCGATTGCGCGGCGTCGACGACGACCAACGCTCCCGCGCGATGGGCCGCGTCGGCGATCGCGCGGATCGGGGCGATCGACCCGAGGACGTTCGAGACGTGGGGCAACGTGACGACCTTGGTCCGGCCATCCCAGAACGGCTCGAAGGCCGAGGGAGAGAGGCGACCGTGATCGTCGATCTGGGCGAACGCGAGGTCGATGCCGTGGTAGACCCGCAATAGGTGCCACGGAACGATGGTGGAGGGATGGTCCATCTCGGTCGTGACGACCCGGTCCCCGCGGCGGAGACG